>JAUVGM010000214.1 GCA_030593785.1 Gammaproteobacteria bacterium
CCTTTGAACAAATAAAAGAACAAGGTCTTGATGCGCTTATTATTACCGGTGCGAATGTGACCGGACCTGAGCTTTCAGAAGAACCTTTTTGGCAACCTCTGATTGAAGTGATTGACTGGGCCTACGAAAATGTTACCTCAACACTTTGCTCCTGCTTAGCAACTCATGCTGTCTTGCAATTTCGTTACAATCAAAAAAGAAGACCGCTAGGGTTTAAACGTTGGGGCGTATATTCTCATCACGTAACAAACCGTAACCATCCATTAGTGAATGGTGTTAACACACGATTTGATGTACCCCACTCGCGTTATAATCAAATTGATCATTCTCAATTTGAAGAAGCGGGTTTACATATTTTAGCTGAAAGTAAAGAGGCTGATGTGCACCTTGCAGTAAGTGAAGATCAATTCAGATTAGTGTTTTTTCAAGGGCATCCTGAATACGATATTATTAGTTTATTAAAAGAATATAAACGTGAAGTAAAACGTTTTTCTAATAATGAATGTGATGACTATCCGCCATTTCCGGAAAATTATTTTTCACTGCAAGTACAAGCTTCTTTGAATGAATATAAGAATCAGGTCATCAATGCCAAACAGAATAAACAGGACTTTCCTGAATTCCCTGAAAGTTTAATCAGTGAAAAACTGGATAACACCTGGCATGATACTGCTGAAGCAATCCTGAATAACTGGATTGGTAAGGTCTATCAACTGACTAATATGGATCGAAAAAAGGCCTTTCAGGATGGAGTAGATCCAAAAAACCCTCTGGATTTGCCATAAGGGACTTAAGTCTGCCTTCGTTTGACCGTTAACTATTAATGTAGGATTGGTTTTCACTTCAAACAGGATGAAAAATAATCATGTTACATTTTGTTGGGCGAAGCTTATGGTTATTCTGGAGTTGGATTGAGCTCAGCATATTCACGCTTTTTCTTTATGCCTTAGCATGGTTACCTCGATCCTTAACTAAATCATTTTATTCCAAATTGTTTTATACCTGGTGTCGTGCATTTACACGGGCTCTTGGTGTTGATCTTCGTCTACACCAAAAAAATCTTAAAGAGATTCCTAAACAATATATTTTAGTTGCCAATCATCCTTCAGCTTTTGAGGATGTTGGTGTCCCCGCATTATTTGATGTTCACCCTCTTGCCAAGATGGGGGTCAAAAAATGGTTTCTTCTTGGAAAGATCAGCGAAGCCGCAGGAACAATGTTTGTTAAACGTGACAGTAAAGAATCACGAAATGCCGTAGTGGATCAAATTATTGCAAAGCTTGAACAAGGTGAGAACGTGGTTATATTCCCGGAAGGAGGATGTAAAGGTCGCCGTATCTTTGAAACATTTCAATACGGTGCTTTTGATATCTCAATTCGAACAGGTATACCTATACTCCCTGTCTTTCTGCATTATGAATCGCAAGATACTTTTGAATGGCGCGACCCTCAAATTTTAATTGATAAGTTCTGGCATTTCATGACCAGTCAAAATAATAAAGCGAATTATTATGTTTACGATGCGATACACCCGGAAAACTTTAAAGATAAAAAAGATTATTCCGAATATGTGCTTAATAAATTTTTAGAATGGCAAAAACGATATTCAGATTAAGTTGCTAATCTTTTAGTAATCTCGTCCAGCATCGTTTTACTGTTGTTATAATCAAGTGGAATTGAATAATGCTCATCTCCAACCTGCAGCACTAGATTAGGGAAGCTTTCTGCAAATAATTCTCTTGTTAAACCTATCTCTTTAATTAGTTTTTCTTGTGTTTCATCTGACAACAAATCTTGTTTAAATTTTTCTAATGATAAATTCAGGATTTCGGCTAATTTTATTAAAGTTAAAGTATCTGAAGGATTTAGAGCATTTTGATAGTAGGCTTTTTGTATTTCTTTCGTCATTAACACATCATATTGTTGACCTTGTTGGCGTGCAGCAATTACCGCACGACATGCTGGATAGGTTGAACGACGAGGTATGCACTTACTCCAAAAATCAAAGTTGAACTTTACACCAGGAATTCTGTCTTCTATTTTAGACCAGTTACCTTTAATGTATTGCTGCATACTCTTTGGCATAGGAACATCACTATCAACGGCCAAACCGCCTAGAAGGCGGTGCACTTCAATCTCTTTAGGCAGATTTTCCAGTAATTCATTAAGTACTCGCGAGAATCCCCAGCACCAACTGCACATGGGATCATGGACGTAATAAAGAATTGCTTTCATATATTCATACTCGTTAGTACAGCATATTTAATTTATGTGTGCGAAAAGATACAGACAATGAATCATACACATAGAGATACTATTATCAATCTAACCATAGGCCATCCAAGATGAACTTACAGCTACAAGCAGGTTATTTCTCAATTAAAAGTCCACTGCAAATATTTGATAGATGGTTAAATCCTTATCACCTTAAAGATAGCATTGATATTCGTGGAAAAAAAATGTCTATCATGTATTCCCTGCGGGCTGAAAAAGCTTTAGCAAAACGTGATACTTCACTTATCGCAGAATTACAGCTCTACTTTACCTGTGTCGTACAAAAGCGAGTGGTATTTCATGACCATACCGATCTGGAAACAATAACGGCAAATCCAAATCTTAAAATTGCTTATCACACAGTACAATCCAATACCTGTGATCCTGTTGAATTTGCAGAGAAACATCCGGTTAAAAAAGAACTGAAATCAAAAGGCGCAAAATCTATGCGACCTTCTCTATTTAAGATTGATTATAAAAATGGTAAATGGATTGGTGATTTTTCATTTTAACCCGTCCTTCATTTTCTGGCTAAAAGCTTCTGTCAATACATTCAAATTACCTGCATTAAAGGTATAATCCGTCTCGCGTGAAATACACGTATAACTATCAAAGTTAAGAATATTATGAATCGAGTAAAAATTTATAGCACGGGCATTTGCCCAATTTGTGAACAAACTAAAAAATTATTAACCAAGTGGAATATTGGCTATGATGAGGCGCGAATTGATCTGGATCGTGACTTATTAAAAGAAATGCTTGAAGTTACGAATCATGCGCGTATGGTTCCTCAAATCACCATCGATGAAAAATGGATTGGTGGATTTACCGAGCTCACTGAAATGCATATGGAAGATGAGCTTGACGATCTAATGAACGCATAAACTAATACTACTAAACACCAGGAAGAAACATGTTAGATACAAATGAATATTTTGAAGGCAAAGTAAAATCTATCGGCTTTAAAACAGCAATGCTACCTGCAACAGTAGGAGTGATGGAAGTAGGTGAATATGAATTTGGTACCTCACAAAAAGAAACAATGACAGTTGTTTCAGGGGCACTCATTGTTAAATTACCTGGCACAACAGACTGGAAAACTTTCAACCAGGGAGACAGTTTTATTATTGAAGCCAATGAAAAATTCCAACTTAAAGTTGAAATTGCCACCGCTTATCTCTGCACATATGAATAAGCACCTGCGAATAAACGGATAATATATTATGAAACTTTATCTCATGCGTCATGGTGATGCTTTATCCGCTGAGGCCGATCCAGAACGAGGTCTTTCAGATAAGGGTAAAGAGAAAATTGAAGCTCTTGCCAAGCATTTGCAGCAACAAGATTTAGCCTTTAAATGTGTTTTTCATAGTTTTAAAAAACGTGCAATACAAACTGCTGAAATAATGACTGGCATTTTATCACCCAATGTCAGTCTAAAATTAATGGAAAATATTACACCAACGGATGATCCCGTTTTGATAGTTCCAGAAATAAATAGTTGGGATGAAGACACCTTAATGACTAGCCATCTTCCTTTTATCCCCAACCTGGTTACGTTACTTACAGGACAGGATGTTTTTTTATCCGCTATCAGTTTTGAGGCAGGGACTATTATTTGTCTTGAAAAAGGTAATAACGATACCTGGGCAATCAAGTGGTCAAGTGCACCATCTGAAATTTAGACTATTTTTTATAGTTTGTTGGCTCCGTCACTTTGTTCCTTGAGCCAACCTACTTAACTTAAACGAATAAAATTCAAACATTTATTTCTATATATCACGCATTAAAGGAGGAGGAAGAATAAAAACTTATTTTTTATACATTGGTAATAACCCACCGATAACCTGTAAAGGCGTTGGGTTATTAACCTCGCTCACCCATACAGCGATGGCATATTTTTCTACCTTTGAATAATGTAATTCTGGCATATTCAAATTCCATTCTAAATTATTACTATCTATTGTATTAAACCCAACAACAACAAACTCATGTTTAGCAGTCCGCCCTTCATTTTCGCCACGTTCTATATGACTGATTAAATTCATCCCTAATACAGCAACGTTAAGTCTTAAAGGAAATGTAGATTTAGTGCTTTCTTTATAACTTGCATGAATCTTTTTGTTTTTAATTGATACTTTAAGATTCCCTACTGTTGAGTTTTCTTTTGGTAGTGACTTAGAAAATAAACCCGGCCTCCAACTTGAACCATTCACCATAAATGCCGGAGTATATACGGTAGATGCACGTTTTAAACTTGCATAATGAGATTGGCGCAGGCCAAACGATTTAGTTGCATACTTATCTTTCCAGCCAATGTAATCCCAGTAATCAACATGAAATGCAACAGGGATCCATTTTTTCCAAAGCTCATTGTTATTTTTAAGATCATTTAGATATGTTTCAGCGGGTGGACAACTACTACATCCTTCTGATGTATATAATTCGATAAGCGTAT
>JAUVGM010000113.1 GCA_030593785.1 Gammaproteobacteria bacterium
AGGCAATAACACCAATCATAGATGTTGCTGAAAATGACTGTCCCATTATCCAATGGCCCGGGAATACGCCCGCTAATCCAAGAGGTATTGCTGACATAGCGACCAACGGAATACTAAATGAACGGTAATATGCCACTAACAATAAATAAATGAATGCGAGCGCAACAACCATTGCATTCCCCATTTCCCGGAACGTATCAAGAGATAAACGAATCTCACCTTCCCATAACAATTTATAACCATCGATGGTATCGGGTACTTCAGGGTTAAATCCCAGGTTGCCTGTTTTAAGCGTACTGCCATCACCCACTTCCATACCATCAATACGATTATCAAGATCTATTACCGCGTAGACGGGCGCCGTTGCCTTTAACTCTGCACCGACATAAGTCACCTGCTCATTATCTTTATGCATGATCGGACGATCTTGAGAAGCAGGTATAACCTTAACCAGTTCAGAAAGAGGAATTTTTTGACCTTTCTGATTGTGTATAAGAACTCGAGAAAGCTCTAACTGATTAATTTCATACTCACGAGGAACATGCAAACGAATAGGAACTGAATTTTTTTCTCCCGGTATATGCATACGACCCATCTCGTCACCAGCAACTAAGCGTCGTATAGATTGTGCAACTTGCGCAACCGATACACCGGACAATGCAGCTTTTTCCTTATCCACGACAAGACGATGCTGTAGCACATCTTCAACTTGGGTATCCTGTACTTCGACCATGTCATACGTTTTTCTGAACTCTTCACTCACTTTGTCAGAAAGATTTCGTAATTTCACAGGATCAGTACCATAAATCTCTGCCAGAACGGTTGCCCGCACAGGTGGACCAGGAGGATCTTCCAAAAGTTTTACGGTACTTCCAGGATAGCGATTTTGAATTGTTTCAACCTCAGCGCGGAGTTGGCGAACGAGAATAATTGAACTAACATCACGTTCTGCTTTATCCGTTAAATTAACACGTATCTCAGCAACATAAGAACCACGCTTGTTACCGCTGCCTCGCAGTAAACCATTAAAATCAATCACACCAGCCTGACCGACCCAACTTTGATAGTTAGTGATATATGATTTCTTTCGTAACAGCTCACCTAACTCACGCGTTATCTGATCTGTTTTTTCAATCGCAGTACTTTCTGGCATATCAATAGTGATATTGAATGTGTTTTTATTATCTTTCGGTAACAAAGCAAGTGCCACACCACCAGCCGAAAGCGGTCCGGTAATACCTTGTGGACGAAGGAACTGCCAGGCAGGCTGTAATATTGAGAGAATGATTAATACGATAATGCCAAGAAAAGCATTACGACGAATTCTTGCGTTATCCAGCAAAGGACTTATGACCGTATGATACATTGTGTGTAAGCGATCTTTAGAATCATTATCTTCAAGATCATGTCCTTCAGATGGTTTAAGCCAACGATTCGCAGCCCATGGCGTAACAATATAAGCCACCAATAAAGAAGCCAACATAGCCACAGGAACATTAAAGGTCACAGGATTAAAATACTGCCCCATCATTCCTGATACAACTATCAATGCACCAAATACCAACATAACAGCAAACGTCGCGAGGTTAGTTGGATTACCAATCTCATTGGTAGCCAGCACGGTCACCTCTGCCTTATCTTTACCGCCAAGATTTTTATAATGACGATGTATGTTTTCAATCACCACTATCGCGGCATCCACCAATAAACCCAGTGAGAGTATTAGCGCAAACAACGTTACCCTGTTAATGGTAAAACCAAATAAATAATCTGCACCAAGTGTCAGAGCCAAAATAAGCGGTACCGTGATACCGACGATTAACGCTTCTTTAAAACCTAAAAACAAAGCAATAACGATAAAGACAGAAAAAATTGCAATTCCTAAATGTTCAATCAGATTATTAACTGCATGATCAGCCTTCTTACCATCATTACGCGTTACGACTAAGTGAACATCTTTTGGAATGAAGTTTTTTTCCATACGCTTAATACGATCAACAATATCATCAACAACTAACACTGCATTAGTGCCCGCCTTTTTCGCAACAGCAAGAGTCACAGCCGCTATTTCAGGATCATGTGTACTGCCAAAACGTGAGTCTGCAGGTCCAAAAGCAAAACGTGATATTTTTTCACGCTCTACAGGAGGAGCATCAACGACCGTTGCTATATCAGCAAGATAAATAGGACGGCCATTATGCGCACCGACAATTAAACGACGAAGTTCATTAACTGAAGTTATAAAACCATCCAGATACAAAGTACTTATTTTGCCATCCTTAACACTGCTTCCTAATGGAGCAGCCAGATTATTGGCTTTGATCATGTTCTGTATTTGATCCAGTGGAATACCAAATGCCTGTAATCGCTCAGGATTAATTTCTATACGAACTTCCCGATCATTCCCACCCTGAACAAAGGCCACTGAAACTTCTTTAATGCTACGCAGGCGTTCACTCATCCTGTCGGCGAGTCGCTTTAATGCATAGTCATCATATTTTTCTGAGGCTAAAGTAACAGTGAAGATTGGAACATCATCCACATCGATACTTTTAATAAGTGGTTCACTTGCATCTTTGGTGATGCGGTACCAATTTCCTAAAACACGATCATAGAGTTTGATCAGGGACATTTCCTTGTCTTCACCCACCTTAAATTGAACAGTAACAATAGCTAAAGAATTCATTGCCATTGAATAAACATGATCAACACCTGTGAGTTCACTCACAATCGCTTCCAGCGGATTAACAACTAACTGTTCAACTTCTTTGGCGCTCGCACCTGGAAAAGTAACAAAAATTTCTGCCGCAGGAACAATAATTTGTGGGTTTTCTTCCCTTGGCGTTAAGTTAACCGCAAGAGCACCCAAAAGAAGAGACGCCAACATAAACAATATTGTCAGCTTGGAACTGACAAATGTTTGCGCCAGCCAACCTGCTGGATTTATATTTGGCTTATTCATCAACACCACCATCAGAATTGATTACATCACCATCACGCAAACCTATTTCATTTGCGTTAATAATTTTTTCACCGGCCTCTAAACCAGAAAGTACTTCAACACTTTTTGACCAAACCTTACCGAGTCTTAACCAGCGGAAATGAACATTGCTTTCGTTATCGATAACAAAGCTACCTTGAAGACCGCCACGTTCAATCAACGCAGTTTTTGGAATAACGAGAACATCTTCTGAACCTATACGAAAGCGGCTACGTCCAAACATGCCGGGGAATAAACCTTTCTTGCCTGGAAGTACAATTTTTACCCGGTAACGTCGTGCAACGGGATCACCAGAGCTTGCGATTCTGGCTACCGTTCCCAGAACTGAAGCATCCAGGGCATCGATATGCACAAAGACCTTTTCATTCACTTTTATTTTTCCAATACGGCTTTCTGATACATATGTTTCAAATATAAATCCCTGATTTAAATTTATTGTCAAAATGGCAGCACGCGGAACAACCAGATCGCCAATTCTTTTATGGCGCGCCACTACGACACCTGTAACCGGGCTGACTATACGAATTTCCCGTTGTTTTTTACTCGTGCTCTGCAAAATTGCCAATGTTTGGCCTTTTGTAACTTTTTTGCCATTCACTACCAGAATCTTACGCACCAAACCTGCAACCGGTGAAGCAATGTCGATACGTTGATCTGTAACCACCGAACCAGTTGAACTGTAATAAACCGGTTTATTTACCCGCTCCGCTTTCGTAACAGGTAAATTCCAGGACTTGCTATTCGTCTTTACTGTCGAGCTATCATCTTCATCACTACAACCTGCAAGAGCAAAAAAACCTGTCATCAGGAAAGTTACTAACAATAATTGTTTACTTGTTTTCATGAGTTAAACACCTTAGTTATATATTCTCAGTCAGCAGAAAAAGCTTTAGTTAAAAACTTCATCACATGTTTAATAATATTTTGCGGATCATTATGCATAGGCTGCGCACCCGGTAAAAACCGAAGAATGGGTGCAGCCTCGAAGTGAAACATGACTATTCCTATTATAGATACAGCCAGAAAATGAGGATCACAATCCGTATCCAGTTC
The DNA here is from genome assembly GCA_030593785.1 of Gammaproteobacteria bacterium. Classification (GTDB taxonomy): domain Bacteria; phylum Pseudomonadota; class Gammaproteobacteria; order UBA6429; family Thiohalophilaceae; genus JAGLTQ01. The sequence goes on from JAUVGM010000113.1 coordinate 4,055, forward strand.
TTCAAGTACACTCGTTATAGCCTGAAATGGAGCAGCAAATACTTCCTCTGCCACCAGCTTCAACCGGGGTTCATCACCATCAAGCATCTCTCTTTGCACCAACGCTCTAAAATCCGGATCAGCATCTATCAAAATAACGAAGCTATTGATGAAATGTTCCAAGCGCTCTAACGGACTACCTTTCATATCCAAGATTGCCGTCATCGCAACAGCTTTATCACTAAAGGCATGCCTCATTACTTCAAGATAAAGGTTTTCTTTATCGGTAAAGTGGTGATAAAGGGCAGCAGAACTCACCCCCACAGCCTTTGAGATATCGCGCATAGACACACCGCTGTACCCATTTGCAGCAAGCATGGGAATTGCCTTTTGCAAGATGTACTTGCGCGTATCACTCTTTTCAATAGTCTGATTTAATTTCACAAACACCACCTTAACGAACGTTAAGTAAGATTCTAACTGAAATTATTAGCAATTCAAACAAATATTCAGAAAAAAATGACTTCAGATATAGAGAAAGTGAAATTAATTACATCAAAATGTAATTTTTCTCTTTAAAATCAATGGCTTTTAGTATTATTGTCGTTCGATAAGATTATTCAAAATAATGATTTAGTCCAGATCTTTTCGTTCTTCACATTCACCCTCAATCACATTATTTTGTTGTGGGCGTGATTCAGCGGTTGTTTGTGAAGAACTTGATTGCGATGAATAAGAAGCATGCATGCCGGTTGCCATAAACATTCCTCGACGTAATAAATAAGCGGCAAGCGCTTTACGCACAGGAGGCATTAAGAAAAGAAAACCGATCGTGTCTGTAAAAAATCCCGGAGTAAGCAAAAAGGCGCCCGAGAGTAATAGAAAAATGCCTTCAACAAGAATAGTAGGAGGCAGTTGCCCTTGTGCCATATTTTGATTTAATCGTGTCCATGTCGACAAACCCTGCTGCCGCAATAGGCTGGCGCCAATAATTGCCGTGGCAATCACAATTAAAATGGTCCAGCCGGCGCCAATAATACCGCCTACCTGGAATAACAAATAAATCTCTAGAATGGGAACTGCTAAAAAGGCAATCAATAAAATCTGAAACACTGCTTATTCCTCTACTAATGACTATCACCCAAATCTTGGGGCAATTAACCCGTTTGCAACCTCTAAATATACTGATATTGTATCGGGATGCTAAAGGATAACTATATAATAGTGTTCAATACCTGCAACTCAGAGGATATAGCATCCTCAATATCAGAAACGCTGGTCAGCAAAAAATTAGCTGCCTGTGTAAATATCGTAAAAGGTGTTGAGTCTGTTTACCAGTGGCAAGGAAAAATAGAACACGATAAAGAAATTTTATTAATAATAAAAACACGCCAGTCACTATTTGAACAGGTGCAAAACGCAATCCAGGAACTGCACGACTATGAACTTCCTGAAATCATCGCTGTCCCTATCGACATAGGTGAAAAGAACTATTTAAGCTGGATTCAATCATCCACATTAGCTACGGAAATATAATAATGAGAATAAGTACCCCCATGAAAAATTTACTGCTTTTACTATCGCTGATCCTTACATTCAATGCTCCGCTTGTTTTGGCTGCAGACTCAAATGGTTTAGCGGGAATAACTGATTTAAGTAATGATCTTGGTTTGGGTGGTAACGAAGATGAAATCCTTGAGCCTGATGTCGCCTTCAAACTCACAACAGATGTTAAAGATCCCAACAATATCGTTGCTAATTGGCAGATCGCGGACAAACATTATCTTTATCGCAATAAGTTTAAGTTCATCTTAAAAGAAGGTGATGGCATCCAACTGGGTAATGCTAGCTTGCCTGCTGGTGAAACCAAGAACGATGAATTTTTTGGCAAGATACAAGTTTTCCATCATGGTGCTGAAGCGGTTATTCCTCTTAGTCGTATCAACACAGATGCTTCAAGTATAAAAATTCAGTTTACCTATCAAGGTTGCGCAGAAGAAACGGGCATTTGTTATCCGCCTATTCGTAAAGCCGTTAGTTTTGATATACCAGCCGGTGGCATAATTTCAACCGCAAATGCTTCAACAGTTAATACTGTAACAACTCCTGTGACACAACAGGACTTTGTTTCTGAACAAGACCTTTCAACTCAAGTATTAAAATCAGGCAATGCACTGAAAATCTTTTTGTATTTTTTCCTTGGTGGTTTAGCGCTCGCCTTCACCGCTTGCATGTATCCAATGATTCCTATTTTATCTTCTATTATTGTTGGTCACGGAGAAAAAATTACTCGTCGTAAAGCCTTTGCGATTTCTATGGCTTATGTTCAAAGTATGGCCGTGACCTTTGGTATCTTAGGTGCCGCAGTCGCCTTGTTTGCAGGTGGTGTTAACTTACAAGCCTACTTCCAAAGTCCATGGATACTCATTCCCTTTTCTATTTTATTTGTTGCATTGGCTTTCTCTATGTTTGGTTTTTATGCCATTCAAATGCCGGCATCGGTGCAAAGCTGGTTAAGTAACTTTAGTAATAAACAGGAAGGTGGATCATTACATGGAGCCATCTTCATGGGTGCTGCTTCTGCCTTGATTATTGGTCCTTGTGCAGGCCCCGTCATCATTGGTGCGCTGGCTTATGTTGCCGCAGAAAGTGATCCGCTTGTAGGCTTCCTTGCGATGTTTATTTTAGGTAACGGTTTAGGTTTACCGTTACTTGCTGTCGGCACGTTAGGTGGACATGTCTTACCAAAAGCAGGTACCTGGATGGATACGGTTAAAGCTGGTGCAGGTGTTGTATTACTAGCCATAGCAATACTCTTCCTTGAACGTATCAGCTTTATTTCTTCAATCATGATTATGATGTTATGGGCTACCTACTTCATTGTTGTTGGTATTTACCTTGGTGCACTTGATGCTATTAAAGAAGGAGCATCTGGCTGGTTTAAATTATGGAAAGGACTCGGTATCGTCTTTATTGTTTACGGTGCTATCGTCATGTTAGGCGGTATAACAGGTGCACGTAACTTTAACGACCCAATGCATGGCTCAAGCTTAACCATGGGTGGCGGTACAGCTGAAAAACAACATTTAGTATTCAAGCGCATTAAAACCGAACAGGATTTAAAAAATGAAATTGCTGCAGCAAAGGCGGCTGGCAAATATATCATGCTCGACTTCTATGCCGACTGGTGTACTTACTGTAAAAAGTTTGAAGA
>JAUVGM010000009.1 GCA_030593785.1 Gammaproteobacteria bacterium
GCATTAATAATTGCTTGCATAGTAAGTATTGATTTAGATAACCATTTTTCATCCGTTAACGATCTTAAACTTATTTCAGCATTATCTTTAGAGGCACTAGAGCCAAAGCGTGCGCCAACACTATCAAAACGTTCCGATATGTCATCAACCGTTAATGTTTTTTCACCTAATAAGGCACCATGGCTCATCAAACTACTGGTTAAGCTGGCTAAACCTGGCTTATTACCGTTATGAATACTGCCTGCATCAAAAACAGCTTTAATATCAATCATGGGTAACTCTGGTGCGTAAACATATAAAACTCTTACACCATTACTCGTTCTCCATTCTTTAATATCTACTGTTTTATTATTCTCTGATACTACTTCTTTTTTATCGCATGACGACAAGGTAAAAACAGATATCACAACAAGTGCAAATACCGATAATATTTTTTTATTGATTACTAACATTCTTATACTCTTTATGATTTTTAAAACGCAGTGTTATTAAAATTAATGACGACCTGTTGCTGCAGAGCGGCGTTTTTTTGTAGTTAATGGTTGCGGGTCTAATACCGCAACAGTCAATGTATCTTTAATAAGGTATTTTATTGCGACTTTTCTTATTTGTTCTGCAGTAACCTGACGAATCCGTTTTGTATAAACTTCGTTTAATTTCCAGTCCAGACCAACTGTTTCTAACATACCAATTTGCATGGCCTGATAAAATACAGAATCTTTTTCATAAACCTTTTCTGCAATCGTTTGTGCTTTAATGCGTTCAAGTTCTATGTCGCTCACTAATTCAGTTTTCACTTTATCAACTTCTTTATTGATCGCCTCTTCAAGCTGTTTAACGCTATAACCTGCGGCAGGTGTACCATCAATTAAGAACAACTCATCTAAACGTGAAAATATACCGTAACCGGTATCAGCACTAACTGCGATCTGTTGTTGACGTACTAAAGACTTTGAAAAACGTGAACTGCTACCACCACTTAAAACAAAAGCTAAAACATCCAGGGCATAAGGTTCCCAGTCTTCTTTTGCTGTTTTATAGGAAGGTACTTTGTAGCCCATCAACATGTACGGTAAACGAGCCGGTGCTTTAACAGTTATACGGCGTTCACCTTTTTGCTCTGCATCTAAGCGAGGTTTTGTTAATGCAATAGTTGACGGTTTAAGCTCTGCAAAATATTTTTTTGCCAGTTCAAATACCTCTCCGGCATTTACATCCCCGACTACAACTAAAGTCGCATTGTTTGGTGCATAAAATTTTTCATACCAGGCTCTTAAATCTTCTACTTGTAAATTTTCCAAATCATTCATCCAGCCAATAATTGGCTGGTGATAAGGATTGTTGGTATATGCTGTGGCATAGAATTGTTCTGAGGTTAAGGCCGTCGCTTTGTCTTCTGTGCGCATGCGACGCTCTTCCATCACAACGGCTAACTCTTTTTTAAATTCTTTTTCCGGTAAAGTTAAGTTGCGCATACGATCCGCTTCCATTTCAAAGCTGACTTTTAAGCGACTTTTTTCTAGCTGCTGGAAATAGGCAGTAAAGTCTTTGCCGGTAAAAGCATTTTCACGACCGCCATTTTCGGCAATGATGCGAGAAAATTCACCAGTAGGATATTTTTTAGTGCCTTTAAACATCATGTGTTCTAAGACATGCGAGACACCGGTAATGCCACTGTGCTCATAACTGGAACCCACTTTGTACCAAACCTGGGAAACAACAATCGGTGCACGATGATCCTCTTTAACTAGCACTTTCATCCCGTTCACCATTTTAAATTCATGTACCTCTGATGCGGCTGTAGCCCAACTCCCGACTAACGCACTAGCTAAATATAACGTCACAAAACCCAATAACCGTATTCTCATTTAATATTTTTCCTTATTGCAATAGCTGCCTTACTGCTCTTATTTAGTGTGCTAGAATAACTTTTTATTTAACCTATTTCATAGCAATTTCTACGACCTGCAGATCAATGTTTAGTTTCCGAAAATCAGAAAAAACAAAAAAATCTCAATCTGAAGAAGTCTCTAAAAATACTTCTGACGACCAAATTCAATCCACAGATCAAACAGCTGGGCTCTTTTCCCGACTCAAACAGGGATTAAGCAGAACCCGCCATGGTTTAACCGATGGTTTAGCCAATGTCGTACTTGGCGCAAAAACCATTGATGATGATTTAATGGAGCAAATCGAAGATCTGCTGATCACTGCCGATCTTGGTATGGAAGCCACGACTCGAATTAGTCAAAATTTACTGCAAAAAGTCTCACGCAATGAGCTAAAAGATCCTCAAGCATTATTTGCGGCCCTGCATGACGAAATGCAAGAGATTCTTGCTCCGTCAGAACAACCCCTGGTTATTCCTCAACAGGACTCTCCTTTTGTCATTCTTGTAGTGGGCATCAATGGCGCAGGTAAAACAACGACTATTGGCAAACTCGCAAAGCGTCTGCAAAATGAAGGCAAATCTGTCATGTTAGCCGCCGGTGATACTTTCCGTGCAGCTGCAGTTGAGCAACTGCAGGTGTGGGGAGAACGTAACGATATTCCAGTAGTAGCACAACACGATGGTGCTGATAGTGCATCTGTTATTTACGATGCGCTGGAATCTGCCCGCTCAAAAAATATTGATGTGTTAATCGCCGATACCGCGGGACGTTTACATACCCAAACTAACCTGATGGAAGAGCTGAAAAAAGTAAAGCGGGTCATGTCTAAAATTGATGCCGCCGCGCCACATGAAGTCATGCTGGTACTTGATGCTGGCACCGGACAAAATGCGCTAAATCAGGCAGAACAGTTTCATCAAACAATGCAGCTCACCGGCATAAGTCTCACCAAACTCGACGGTACCGCCAAAGGTGGGGTTATTTTTGCCATTGCCCATAAACTAGGTTTACCCATACGCTTTATCGGCGTCGGTGAAGCCATTGACGACTTGCGCACCTTCAAAGCCAAGGATTTTGTTGATGCCTTGTTTGATAAAAATGACGCATAATTTAATCTGAATATTTCCCCGTTATATCGATAAATACCTGTGCTCCTTGCCCTGCGTATGGTAAAAATAAGGTCTAATAATAATTAAATAAACAGACTTATGATTCGTTTCGTTAATGCCAGTAAACGCTATAGCAGCGGCTTTGATGCGCTGCAAAATGTGAGTTTTCACATGGCCCCGGGAGAAATGGCTTTCTTAACAGGCCATTCTGGCGCAGGCAAAAGCTCTTTGCTTAAACTCATTGCGTTATTAGAACGATCGAGCCGTGGTCAGGTTATTGTAAATAACCAAAACCTGGCAAAAGTCTCGCGCCGCCGTATTCCCTACTTTCGTCGCAATATCGGTATCATTTTTCAAGACCATCAACTCCTCTTTGATCGTACCGTTTACGATAATGTTGCGCTGCCTTTAATCATTGCCGGGTTTTCACATAATGATATTGGTAAACGTGTTCGCGCTGCACTCGACAAGGTAGGTTTACTCGGTAAAGAAAAAAAATATCCGATTACTTTATCGGGTGGTGAGCAACAACGTGTCGGTATCGCCCGTGCTGTTGTTAACAAACCTCCCCTTATTCTTGCCGATGAACCTACCGGTAATTTAGACCCGGAACTTTCCGCTGAAATTATGAATTTATTCCAGGATTTTAGTGATGTCGGTGTCACTGTTTTAGTAGCAACACATGACATTGCATTAATTTCTCAGCTCCCTTATCGCACGCTAACACTGAAAGATGGCAAGCTTGTTAATGACAGTCAGCCGGCATTATGAATAGCAACAAAAGAAAACGTGAAACACTAAACCGTCCCGGTTTCATCACTTTATTGCGCTCTTATTTCCTGCGTCATGTACAAGTATTTTTTTACAGCCTTGGTCAACTTAGCCGTGTACCCATTTCGACCTTAATGACATGCATGGTTATCGGTATTGCCCTGGCCTTACCTATGGGGCTGCATACCTTATTAAAAAATGCGCAACAGTTGAGTGGAGGCTGGGAAAGTACTGCACAAATTTCCGTTTTTCTTAAAAAGAAAATCACCGCCTCACAAGCACAAAAAATACAATCCGATATTCAACGTTGGCCCGATGTCATTTCGGTAGATTACATCAGTCGCGAACGCGCACTAAAAGAATTTCAGGCGCTCTCTGGATTTGGCGATGCATTAAAAGCATTAAATACCAATCCCCTACCATCCGTTTTAATTGTTAAACCAAAGTTATCGCAAACGAATGAGCAAGCAACTCAAAAGTTACTGTCTAAACTTCGCAACCTTAAACAAACTGATAAAGCCCAGCTTGATATGCAATGGGTACGACGACTCTACGCAATTATGAACATTGTCGAACGTGGTGTACTCATTCTCGGTTTTTTACTCGCTTTGGCAGTTTTGCTTGTAGTTGGTAATACCATTCGTTTAGCAATTCAAAATCGACGCAAAGAAATAGTTGTCATGAAACTCATCGGCGGAACAGATGCCTTTATTCGTCGCCCCTTTCTCTATACCGGTTTTTGGTACGGGCTATTTGGCGGTATTATTGCCTGGATGCTGGTCAGCTTCACCATGCTCAGCATTAGCAGCCCGATTGAAAAATTAACCACCCTTTATCAAAACCAGTTTGAACTTAGCGGTATGTCTTTTTTAACTACTTTGTCTCTACTTGGTATCAGCATTATTTTGGGTTTGGTCGGTTCCTGGTTTGCGGTTGGTCGTCATTTACGTGAAATTGAACCACAATAATTTTTATAGCCACCCACTATTTATTGTTAAACTAAAGTCTCTAAATAGACTAAACTTTAGTTCACGTTTTACACGTAATAATTATTTTTTAAAGAATTGATAAATAGCATGACTGAAAAAACAACTCGTATCCTCGTTGTCGATGGCTCAACAGTATCTCGCCAGATCCTGTCGCGCATACTGCAAGCCGAAATTAATGAGATTGAAATTGATACCTGTAAAACGGGCAAAGAAGCCATTCAGAAACTGCAAAAAAATAACTACGATCTCATTACTATGGCGCTCATGCTGCCAGATATGGATGGCATGGCATTATGCCGTGATGTCCGAGCCTCAAAGAACCAAAAATATACTCCGATCATTGTTGTCTCTGGCGACGCGGATGAGCGCTTATTACAAGAAGGCTTCAAAGCCGGTGTGACAGATTATTTTGATAAATCGAATGGCTATAAAGCTTTTGGTGACTTCATAAAATCTTTTCTACAACGAAATGCCAGTCTGGTTGGCCATGTATTATTTATTGAAGACAGCAAAACAGCTGCAGCGGTCATATGTAAAATTTTAGAAAAACATGGCTTAAAAGTGACTCATACTGACTCAGCCGAGCAAGCAATGAGCTTGCTTGAAAAGCAACATTCAGATGAAAAAGTAGCCGACGCCTTTGATCTGGTGATCACTGATTTTTACCTCAAAGGTGATCTTACAGGGGGCGATTTACTCTATGCCATTCGTACCCGTTTTCATTATTCTCAGCAAGAATTGCCTGTACTGGTGATAACCGGTAATGACGATCAAAAAACGCAAGTTGAGGTTTTTCACGCTGGTGGCAATGATTTCGTTACTAAACCAATTATAGAAGAAGTCATCATGGCGAGAATTCGCCTGCTGTTATTAATACGTCACCAGTTTGAAGCTTTGAAACAACAAGCTGAAAGCATGCGCTGGATTGCTTCAACAGACAGTCTCACCGGTGTTCGCAGTAAACGCTACCTGGTCGATAATGGTGAAGAATTTATACAAAATAGCGCCAATCAACCTGTATGGGCCATGCTTATTGATATCGATTTCTTCAAAAAAATCAATGACACCCTTGGCCATATTACCGGTGATCATGTTTTAGCTGAACTGGGCACTAAATTGAAGCTATCATTCCCAAATGACATGGTGGTGCGTTTTGGTGGAGAAGAGTTTTCTGTGCTCATATTGAATCAAACTCAGGAAGAAGCACTACAAAAAGCCGAAACTTTACGTCGAGACATTGAAAAATTAAAACCTGCTGATGTTGAGCTTACGATCAGTATCGGCCTTGCCAGTATGCAGGATCACCCTGAAAGCAGCCTGTCTCAAATCCTCGCATTCGCGGATAAAGCACTCTATCATTCTAAAGAAACAGGCCGAAATCGTGTCTCCATTAACCTGTCAGATGGCATTAAACTCTCCCCATTACACGAAAGTTAAGCGAAACACCCCCACAAAAAAAATATTTACTTTAATTAAATCAATAACTTACATCTTTTAACAATTTGAACTTATGCAAATGTTGGCACTCTAAGGCTGTGAGTGCTAATATTGGTTAGTGCTAATATTCATTGATAAAAAACCAAGGGGTTAGTCATGAGCAAGAGCCTTCAATTACAGTTTGCAGTACCTTCAGGTAGCTTGGAGTCTTATTTAGCAGCTGCACGTAATATTCCTATTCTGTCTGCTGAAGAGGAGCGTGAGCTCGCAGTACAGTTACAAGATCATGGCGATCTTGAAGCAGCTCAAAAATTAGTTTTATCACACCTTCGATTTGTTGCTCACGTAGCACGCAGTTACAGCGGTTACGGTTTAGCACTGGCTGATCTGGTTCAGGAAGGTAACATTGGCTTAATGAAAGCCGTTAAACGCTTTGATCCAACCGTTGGCGTGCGCTTAATATCATTTGCTGTTTACTGGATTCGTGCAGAAATTCATGAGTTCATTTTACGCAACTGGCGTATCGTTAAAGTAGCAACCACTAAGGCGCAACGTAAATTATTCTTTAACTTACGCAGCAAGAAGAAACAACTTGGTTGGTTTAGCGACGACGAAGTAGGTTCTGTTGCTGAGGACTTAGGTGTGAAACGCACCGATGTTTTGGAAATGGAAAAACGTTTAAGCGGTATGGATATCGGTTTTGATGGCCCGGATGATAATGATGAAAACATTTCACCTGCACCAGCAAACTACCTGGAAGATACCAGCCTTGAACCTGCTCGTTTAGTTGAACAATCTGACTGGACTGAAAATCAGGAAACTCGGTTATATACTGCGTTGAAAGATTTAGACGATAGAAGTCGCGATATTCTGCAACAACGTTGGTTAACTGATCATAAAGCAACCTTGCACCAGTTAGCGGATAAGTACGGTATTTCGGCAGAACGTATTCGTCAACTTGAAAGTAATGCCATTAAGAAATTAAGAAATGTCATAGGTGAAGCTGCTTAAATAAAGCTGCAACATAACATATAAAGCCTCTTTATTTTAAAGAGGCTTTTTTTTGCATAACCAAAAGGTACCGGAGTCACTCTAATATTTGAGTAGAGTATTTGAATGGTAGGAAAACGGACAGTGAAGCAAAGAATGTAAAATAGACATGACTCCGGTACCTTTGATACACCCTACAGTGTATTTTTCCTATTATATTCGGACAGACTAATAAAGTTTAGCCCACTCAAACAATTCATCTGCAGGGATTGGTCGCGAAAGATAATACCCCTGAGCAATATCACAATTCATACCATGTAAGATGTCATAAATTTCCTTCGTTTCTACGCCTTCTGCGACAATATGCATGCCCAGCATTTGGCCTAACATAATACAAATTTTAACTATTACCATCGCTTCAGTATCTTCAAGCATACGCATAATAAAAATCTGATCAATTTTCAATTCAGTAAATGGGGCCTGGTACAGATGTGAAAGCGATGAGTAACCGGTACCAAAATCATCAATAGAAAGTGAAAAACCTTTCATACGTAAACGATTTAGTACATCTAACTGTGCAGTCAGCTCACCCATAACCGCACTTTCTGTTAGTTCTATTACAATATTTCTTGCTTCAACATCATACTGTTCAGTTAATGTTTTTAATTTTTCGGGTAAATTTAAACTAATAATGTCATCTGCAGAAATATTTACAGAGATTATTGTATTAAAACCTTCATCCCGCCATTTTTTATTTTGTTTAACCGCAAGATAAAGAACTCTTTCTGTTAAAGCACCAATAAGATTATTTTTTTCAGCAACGTTGATAAACTGATCAGGAAAAATAAGTCCCTTTTCCGGATGTAGCCAACGCACTAAAGCCTCAACACCTGCTAATTTACCTGTTTGTATATTTACTTGTGGTTGAAAATAAAGAATTAGCTCATCGTTCTTTATTGCATGTTCTAATTCAATTGCAGAAAATTTCTCTTTTTCTACTGGTGTATCTTTACTCGGTTCCTCTAACTCAATACTTGCTAAAACTTTTACGAACTCACTGATAGGTATCGGTTTCGTTAAACTTGCAGCAACTTTTATATGATGTGCCTCAGCCAACTGTTGAGCTGAATGTAATACGCGAGCATCAAACCCACTTACCAGAACCAACGTTATTTTGTACTTTTTCTCAGCAATAGCCCGAATAACTTCAATTCCATCTAACTCAGGCATATTGAGATCTAACACTAAAACATGAACATCAGACAAATCTTTTTCGAGAAAAACTACCGGATCATACTCAGCAATTGCGTTCCAACCAGAGCCAGATGCAAATTCTACAAGAAGATTAGCGTATTCCTGATCGTCATCTAATATATATAAAGTTGGTTGAGGCATAATTTTCACAAGTATCATTCTGTCCACACAAACTATATGCGGCTATATGAGTGTTAGTTATTTTTACAAATATACATATGTTAGTTATAAAGTGTAACTATATTATTAATTGATGTTTCCTTAACCTATTCTTCTTTTTCATCAAGCTCATTTACCTCAGATTTTACACGAGCTTCTTCAGAGTTTAGTGATTGCTTTAATTTATACATTTCATTTTTTACACGTTGTTCACCCTCTTTCTTGCCACCTTCATACATTGATGAAAATTCACCCATCATACTTTCAATGGTATCAAGAGACTCGGTTAAACGTTTTTGCAGTGAATCATTTTCAAGCCGTAAAGCTTCATTTTCTTTTCTTAATTGTAGCTCTCTTGAATCCCTGTTTGTATCAGCAACCACATTTCCTTTTAATGTTAACATACGAACATAATCGTTGATTAATGCATTAATATCATTGATTGTTAATTTTAATAAGCTTGTATCTTTGTTTATAGAAACATTTATTAAATGTTCATAAAGCTTTTTTTCACTCTTTATTAATGACTCAACATTTACGTCTGCTTTTTTTTCTTCCAGTTCTAACTCATCTTTAAAGTGAGCATCTAATTTATCTTTATGCTTGGAAAGCATCATCTTCCCATGTGATATTAAATCACGCGTATTTTTACCTTCTTTTTTAGTTTTATAAATAAAATATATTACCCAGCCAATCACAAGCAGAAGTAAAACCCCGCCCAGCTCGGCAAATATTATTGTAAAACTTAAAAGTGAATCACTCATTAGAGTTTTATTCCTTGGCTTTATCTTTTTGTGGTTTGTCTTCTTTTACTTTCCCTACTTGAACTTCATCATCCATTTCGCCAGCTAAAGCTTTAGCCATCTTTTCCCTACGGCGTTTCATATACATGTAACCACCGCCAAGTAAACCAATCAAAAGTATATTTCCAACAACTATCGAAGAAATAATAACGGTCCAGTTAATATCAGGTTCTTTCTTTGTTTTTTCTTTTTCATGCTCGGATGCTTTCTTTTTAGCATCTGTACTTTTTTCTTTCTTACCTGGCATTTCTTTTTTATGCTTTTCTTCTTTTACATGTAGTTTTAATTTATGCGCCCCATCTTTCTCACTAAGGATTTTATTAAAACTCATTGAAATCGGTTTTCCATCCGCTCTAACTGCTTCAATATTTAAGGAAAACATTGTTTCATGGAATTGTTTCTCAACATCCACTGTCCAGCTATCATTATTTTGTTTTAGTTCATGTTTACTTTTATCATTAAGTATTACATGTACTTTTATTGAAGCAGGTCTTAATAGATTCGCATATGGTGTTACTTTAATCTGATACTTACCATGATTTTCTGAAATTTTAATTTCTGCTGGTGTTGCATACACCTTAAATTGATGACGCATTTCACGCTGTGCAGTTGGACTTTTGGCCTGAATAACCAGTTCATGATTACCCTCTTTAAATATCGGAGCTAGCTGAACAACGTAGCTATATTCATCCTCCTTTATTTTTGCCAATGGGTATTCTCGTGCAGGGGAACTTTCAGCCTTACTTTTTAATAAAAACTTAAACTTTGATAAAAGACGTTGATCGGTTAAGGGGGTACCGTCTTCCTCCAAATACGCATTTATTTTTAATACATCACCTAACATTAAATAACCTGGAAGTTCATTCAATTTCAGTTTAAGATTTGTCGCAACAACAACACGATTGTTTTCATCAACCGGCGCCATTATTTTCCATTGTCCCTGTTGAGGTTTTCTTATAGTAACTAAATCAAAACCATCATCACTGAACCATTTAACTTGTTCCGTATGTGTATCTTTACTCCAGGTTCTTTTTCCTGGCGTCACTATTGTTGTTGGATGTGCCTTATCTTTATTAAAGACTAATAAAGTCATATCGTTAATGCTTGCATCAACATTAAATCGATTATCTTTTAAAGGTATGGTATCGAGATTTACTGACTGTTCAAGCATTTGCAAAAAGAGTTTCTGCAAATCATCTGCACTGCTTACCTTTTTATATAAACCATCGGTATAAGCCGATAATGTACTTAATAAACTTTCATCAACATCATCTGATAATGCGATGGTATGAATACGTACTTTTGCTTTTTCAAGCTTAGGTAAAAGTTCTTTTAAAATTCTTTTTCGTGATGCTTTGTTTAACTTATCATCCTTACTAATATCAACATGGCCATCCGTTAAGATAATAAGGTTTCGTTTATAACGCGGATCTGGTTTTTTCCAATCGAAGCTAACATTACGAATCGCGCCTTCTATATTGGTAAATAAACCAGCTGAATTTATTTTTTTTGATTGCTCTCTAGCCAGTTCACGCCACGCATCATTCACACTGCCAACCTTTACCGACATGTTAACTTGTTTGCCAAAATTCCATATACCTGCTCGTGAGCCTTTTGGAATTAATCCCGCTAATAATCGGATTGCAGGGCGACGTAAATTTTGTGGATCGGTCTTTTTCATACTGCCCGAAATATCGACCAGAATACGTAAATCCGTTATTTGTTTAATTTTTGTTCTTTTAGATAAACTTGAATGGAGCGTTTTTTCCGATGGTTCATGCTTAACGCTATCACTTGCCTGTAGCGGCAAAGCAAGCAGCAAACCAAGAAATAAAGTCGCAGCCTTCTTTTGATTAACTACACGATCTTTTATAGCAAAATTATTTTGCACGTCAGAACTGCTCCTTAAACCAAAGGGGACTAAAGGCTTAAATTAAGAATAGCATAAATTAATAAAAGCAAAGACTTATGAGCTTTTCCTAGAAAGTAGGAGAGATTTCAATACCTAACACTCTAAAATACTCCCATATACCACAGCAATTCTGCGTGTAATGGTTGTAACGACTTAATTCCTCTCCCCCTAAACGAAAAAAGGGCCGCTACACCTATATGTAGCGACCCTTTTTCATACTATCTTTAGCTAAATAGCATTTTAGCCAAAGAAAATAACCGATAAAAAACTTAACCAGGAAACAGTTATCAAGACAATGATAATTGCCATTGGGAAGTTTTGAAAAGTGAACATGTCTTTCATTTGGGGGACCTCAAATCTAATTAACGCTTAAACTAATTAAGTGAATTCTAATGTAGCAGCTAAGTAACATCAATATGTTTCATCGATATTCTCGTCAGAAATAATGACTACTTATCTGAATTTTGCTCTTTTTCCGTTTTATCCGGGTTGCGAGTAGGAATACGGATATCGTCATCATCCATCAAAATACGGTACGCCGGTCCTTCCATATCATCAAACTGGCCTGTTTTCACCGCCCAGATAAAGCCCCAAATTGCCACGCCAAGCACCAGTAAACCTAATGGTATTAATAAATAAAGTATTTCCATAGGGGGATTATACGTGGTCTGGATTAAAGAGGACATAATCACACGTCATTCCGGCCAAGCAAAGCGCGAGCTGGAAGAAGGTGAGACTGGGACAGTCGAGAAGCTGGCCTGGGCCATCTATGCTGGATTCCCGCTCGTTTGTGAAAAGCATGCGGGAATGACCTGTAATTTTGAGTAATGCCGACCTACACATCTACTGATTTGTTAAGACGCAATGCATTTAACACTACTACCAGCGAACTGGCAGACATGCCAATGGCCGCCATCCATGGTGCAATATAGCCCATAGAGGCTAATGGTAACGCCATTAGATTATAAACCAGTGCCCAGCCTAGATTCTGATATACCACATTCACGCTGCGCTTTGCCATTTTCATGGCATCAACCAAGTGGGGGAGATGTTCTGATAACAACACCATATCTGCACTGGCCTGCGCAAGTTGAGTGCCGCCACCCATGGCAATAGATACCTGCGCAGTGGCAAGTACCGGTGCATCATTCACACCGTCGCCTATCATTGCAACGACTTCACCTTGATTTTGTAGCTCCTGAATAATCTCGAGTTTATCTTCAGGTTTCATACTATGCCGTGAGTTATCTATGCCCAGTTGCCCGGCGATATACGAAACCGCTGCTTCATTGTCTCCACTCACCAGCCAAACCTTTTTACCCAGCTTCTTCAAAGCCTGAATAGATTCAGCTGCTTCTTCTCGCAATTCATCACTGAGGTAAAACACAGCTAAAAGTTCTCTTTCGTTTGCTAAATAGATTTCTGTCGCATGTTCTGGCTTATACTCAAGCAAATCCTTATTTTTCAAATTGTTCATCACATCACTTACAAATGCAAAACAGCCCAGTCGATAACGAACACCATCGATTAACCCCGTTACACCTTGGCCGGAAATTGCTTCTATATCTTTAGTTATGAACGATTTAGAACTTAATTCTTTTTGTAAAAAGACTTTAGCAACAGGGTGTTCCGAACCCACTTCAAGTGCAGCTGCAATATTCAAACTAAACTGCTCATCAATATCACTGGGAATAATAATTTTCTCTAACGCAAGTCGGCCTTTTGTTAACGTTCCCGTTTTATCGAACACCACATGTGTGACTTTCGCCAGTGTTTCCAGTGCATGACCACGTGTCGTCAACACGCCTAAGCGGGTTAATGTTCCGGTAGCAGCAGTCATCGCTGCGGGTGTTGCTAAGGACAATGCGCAGGGACAAGTCACAACTAATAATGACAACGCAATCCAGAAAGCTTGATCCGGTTCATGTTGCCACCACCAAAAATAAACGGCCGTTACTAATACCAGCAAGAAACCAACAAAGACACCTGCCACTTTATCTGCCATTTTAGCAATACTGGGTTTTTCTGTTTGCGCACGATCAAGCAAACGTTGTATTGAGGCAAGCACCGTATCTTCGCCCACCTTTTCTACTTCAATCAGCAATGGACTTTCAATATTAACCGTGCCGCCAATCACTTTTTCACCAATCGTTTTTGCTAAGGGATAACTTTCACCGGTTAATAGTGATTCATCAATGCTACTTCTTCCTTCTAAAATCACACCATCTGCAGGAACACTATCACCCGGTTTTATTCGAACTTTATCGCCAATTGCTAATTCTGTTACCGCAACCGTTTCATCACCATCATCGGTAACACGTGTTGCCATTGCAGGTAAAAGTTTCACTAACTCTTCTGCAGCCTGTCCCGCTTTTTGCCGTGCACCCATTTCCAGGAAACGACCGGCCAAGAGGAAAAAAGTAAACATAGTGACCGAATCAAAATACACTTCACCGCTACGTGTTACCGTTGCCCAGCAACTTGCGGCGTAGGCTAAACCAATGGCTAGCGAAACAGGTACATCCATTCCGAGCTGACGAACTTTGAGATCGCGCCACGCAGAGCTAAAGAAACTTCGTGCTGAATAAAAAACAACGGGCGTTGCAATGAGTAAACTAACCCAGCGCATAAAATTCTCAAGCCCGGCATCCATGCCAGAGTAATCACCGGCATAAAGTGCAACAGCAAGCATCATAACTTGTACTGCACCTAAGCCTGCAATGGCTAAGCGTCTAAGAGCAATAGATCGTTCTTTTTTATAAACCGCTTCTTGCCGGCTGGCATCAAAGGGATGGGCAAGATAACCAATAGCAGAAATTGCCTGTAATATATCGCTAAGTTTAATCTGTTCATTATCCCAACGAACTCGTGCACGGTGTGTCGAATAATTAACTCGAAACTCAACCACACCAGGCAATGCACTAATATGACGTTCGTTTAACCAGACACAGGCAGCGCAAACAATCCCTTCCAGAATAAGCGACGCTTGCTTTATATTTTTGTCATCAGTGCTTACAAACGTTTTTTGTAATTCAGGTTTATCGTATAAGGTGAGTTCTTGTAAAACATCAGGAATAGCCGCACGCGCAGTGGGTGATGTTTCGGTGCGGTGTTTATAAAAACTGGTAAGACCACCATCAACAATGGCTTTTGCCACTGCCTGACAACCGGGACAACACATGGCGCGTTCTTGCCCGTCTATTTCAACAGGATAAGAACTGTTTTTAGGAACAGGTAAACTGCAGTGGAAACAGTCTTGTTCATTATGTCCTGTCATATTTTATCCTATTATAAACTCCCTCTCCCTTAGGGAGAGGGTTGGGGTGAGGGAAAAATAAATAACGTATTTTTTATTTACCTCTCCCCCTCATCCTAACCTTCTCCCAAAGGGAGAAGGAATAACCCCGAGTATAAATTTAAAATTATTTTTCTTTAATGACCGTTTTAGCTCGAACTTCATGATCATTATTGTCTTTCTGGATTTTTAAAATCAAATCCCAGTTACCCGGTTGCGTTAAAGTAATACTTTGCTGGTATATACCCGGTTCAACTTCCTGCATGGTAAAACTTGTATCCAGTTTACTGTCGGCAGGCCTTAAAAATATTCCGCTAACTTTTGCATTTCTCACAACTTGATCTGTTTTTGTTTTAATCTCGACCCTGAATATTGCCGGTTTATTAACGACGGCTTCACCTAACCATCCTTTACGAATAGTCCAGTTGCGTAATTTTTGTGTTTCAAAACGTTTTACATAATCATTATATTGATTTTGTTTTTGATGATAGTCATGGCTTACTGTGCCAGGGAAATGAGAGCTTACTTTTCCACCTGAACGTGGTGCAGGCAATAAAAGTTTTGCAACACTACTATCCATGCCTTTTGTTGCAAACATAATGAAAAATGAATCCATAATAATCAGGATAACAAAAAATATTACAATTGCTGCTGGGGCCCAGTGAAAACCAAAACCTTCTTTACCCGCCTTGCGCCGAGCATCACGTTGTGAAGTTATGATAGCTAATACATAGACACTAACCAAATACAGCGCGATATGAATAGCAAACACATCTGCACCCGGCCAGTTAAAAATTGAAATAGGAACAAAGATCGCAGTAACGGCAAACGCCATAACAGTAGCCACCATTTTTCCTGACATATTGCTTACGCTATATAACACTATAAATACGGTAGCAATTAAAGAAACACCGCCTAATAAGGTCACTAATATATTTGTCACGCTATCTTATTTCCTATTTTTTTTCAGTAGTCGTTGTGGTACATAAAAAACATTTTGCTGACTGACTTTTCGTTTAACTTTACTGTCTACTGAATTAATAACAAAATTAATTTTAGTTCTACTTTTCTTTACATTTTCTGGTGCAATTCTGATTTTAGCAATCAACTTAACACTGTGTTCGGCAGCAAGATGGATTTCGCTAAACCGTCCCATATCCAATTCAGCACCATCCAGCCCTTCTATTGAGATAAGATATTTTACTGGCTTGGTTGTCTTATTATTTATTTTAATATCATAACGATTTTGTACACGACCATCTGATAATGTTACCGACAATGGCTGACGAACCTGTCGTACCAACATTTCTGTATCACTACGGTTTGCAACACTCCAAACAAGTAAAGAAATTGTCGCAACCAATGCCAAAGCATAGCCAATATTTTTTCCCTTAAAGAGTTGAGTCTTTTTCCCTTCAAGAGCATGCTCAGATGAATATTGAATTAAACCTGTTGGAAACTTAATCGACGTCATAATGGTATTACAGGCATCTATACACAAAGCACAGGAAGTACATTGATATTGCATTCCATTTCTTATATCGATACCGGTAGGACAAACCTGTACACAATAACCACAATCAATACAATCTCCGACCTCAGCGTTATCACGTTCTGCAGAAGTCATTAATCCTTTTTTAGGTTTTAGTCTTCCTTTCTCTCGCTCACCACGACTTTCATCGTAAGCAACAATCAAGGTATCCGAATCAAACATCACTGCCTGAAAACGGGCATAGGGACACATATAGGTACACACTTGTTCCCGCGCCATGCCTGCCATTACATAAGTTGTCATAGCTAAAAACAAGGTTGTTGCATAAGCAGCAAAAGGAGCGCTGCCTGTGAACATTTCTACGATAAGATCGGGAGCATTACCCCAGTAAAGGGTAAAAGATAAACCGGTTAACAGAGAAACAAGCAGCCATAAAAAATGAGTTAAACCCATTTTAATGATCTTCTCATTACTCCAGTCAGCCTGTGCAAGTTTTATACGCGCATTTCGTTCACCTTGCACCAGGCGTTCTATAAAGACAAAAACATCTGTCCACAAAGTCTGGAAACAAAAATAACCGCAGAAAACTCGACCCGCAAGACCGGTAACAAAGAAGAGTAAAAAAGCACCAATAATCAGGAGGCCGGCTAACCAGAATATATCTTGCGCATAAACAACAAGGTCGAAAATATAAAAACGTCTGCCTTCTATATCAAACAGAATAGCTTGTTCAGGACCAACTTCTCGAGACCAGCGTAACCAGGGTAATAAAAAATAAACCGCATAGGCAAGAAGAAGTATGCCGCTTTTTATAGAACGATAACGTCCTTTAACCGAGCGTGGAAATATCTCAATCCGTTCCTGAAATAATACTTCTTCTGGCATAGCGATAGCTAACCTGTAATACCCAATA
>JAUVGM010000152.1 GCA_030593785.1 Gammaproteobacteria bacterium
ATTGAACACAGTACCCATCGTAAAGAATTATCAGGAAAGGTCACGTTACTACCTTTATCACTAAAAGAAGTCGTAGAAACAGAAGATAAAGAAAACTCCGCCCTGGTATTGCGAAATCCATTAAATGAGCCACGTGAAGAATCGATAAGCCTGCAATATTTTAATGAAGGGTTAATGATTGCTGAAGAAATAAAAAGTTTAGTAGCACAAAATATTTCTGTTGATAAGAAAGATGAAAATAAAGCAGTAAATTACAGTGATATTATTATTTTATTAAGAAGTCGTACTCATGTTGCGGATTATGAAAAGGCATTGCGCCAGACAGGTATCCCCTACATAGGAGCTAACCGAGGTACTTTGCTAGAAAGCCTCGAAGTTAATGACATGCTTGATCTTTTACAATGGCTCATTCTTCCTTTTGATAATTTATCTTTAGCAGGAATATTACGCTCGCCTTTATTTTCAATATCCAATGATGATCTCATCGCAATAAAGCAGGCTTCAAAAGGAAGTTGGTTAGATCGTTTAGCATCTTTTGTGCAAAATAACCCAAAACATGAATCATTGCCTCGTGCTTACCAGCTTTTAGTGCAATGGCAGGATGATGCTAATAAATTACCAGTGCATGACCTGCTGGACAAAATATACAGTGAAGCAAATGTTTTAGCGCGATATGTTGCCGCTTTCCCTGAGCATTTGAGCCAACGTGTTAGCGCCAATTTAACTCGCTTTCTCGAACTGGCACTGGAAATGGATAGTGGACGTTATCCAAGCTTAAGTCGATTTTCTTCATGGCTTAACGAATTAAAACAAATGGAGAATGAAGCGCCGGATGAACCGGTTACCTCCGCTACAGATGAAACAGAACAACGAGTTCAAATACTGAGTATACATGCGGCTAAAGGATTAGAGGCTCCGATTATATTTCTTGCAGATAGTGCCAGAGTTCCAGCTAATAATAAT
The DNA here is from genome assembly GCA_030593785.1 of Gammaproteobacteria bacterium. Lineage (GTDB taxonomy): Bacteria > Pseudomonadota > Gammaproteobacteria > UBA6429 > Thiohalophilaceae > JAGLTQ01. The sequence goes on from JAUVGM010000152.1 coordinate 964, forward strand.
GCCTATTCAACATTGATCGACTGGCCTGCTGAAAATGAAAAACCTGAATACTTTTTATTAACAGCATCGAAAAACAATTTAGATGAATACAGTAAAAATTGTATTGAAGAACAACAATTATTTGAACAACGCGAAGATGCAAATTTGCTCTATGTCGCGCTCACCCGAGCAAAACAGATGTTATATATCAGCGGTAGCGAACCCAAAACAAAAGACCATGGCTGGTATGGAAAAATATGTTCTGCTTATGAATTTGAAAGCACAGATAATAAAGAACCTATCACTCTGGAAACAGAAGGGACTGAATCAAAAACAGATTTTGTGATTGAGAAAAAAACAAACAAAAAGCTCGAAATAGCCAAGAAACTCTCAGCACCGATTGAAATACTCAACCCGCAAGTTGATATTTCACCAAGTCAACAAGTAACGTCTACAAGAAAATATAGTGAATCAAATGAAGGAAATACTACACGAGGTATAATTATGCATCACATGCTTAACACTTTATCTCGTTATCCTAAAAATGAACTATCGCAATTTTATTGTACAGAAATGAATGACGTACAAATATCAGAACTGGAGAAATGGTGGGGCGAATGCCTAAGAACCATTACAGACGAATCATTTATTACTTACTTTAATTCTTCTCATTACGAAAAAGCATTTAATGAAGTATCTATACAATTTAAAGATGGCGATAAAACAGTCTATGGCATAATTGATCGGCTCATTATTAAAGATAATAATGTTACGATTATTGACTACAAAACACATCCTTACGTTACAAAAACAAATTTTAAAGACATCGCACAGGCGTACGAAAAACAAATGCAACTTTACGAGAAAGGTGTACAGCTCTTATGGCCAGAGTATAATGTAACCTCAATATTGTTATTCACCACAATAGCTCACCAATATACTTTTTAAAAACCGGAATTATTATGTCATTTAGTATCGATATAACTGAAACAAATTTTACCCAGGAGGTTATTCAGGCTTCACATAAAACTCCCATCCTGGTTGATTTTTGGGCAACCTGGTGTGAGCCTTGTAAAAGCTTAATGCCTGTTTTAAATAAACTTGCAGATGAGTATGCGGGGCAATTTCTTTTAGCCAAGGTTGAAATTGATCAAGAACAAAATCTCGCCACTCAATTTGCAGTTCGAAGTGTGCCAACCGTTAAAATGGTCGTTAATGGTGAAATAGTCGATGAATTCACAGGCGCTTTACCTGAAGGTCAAATACGAGAGTTCATTAACAAACATATTAAACCTGCTGAAGATTCTCCCTTACAACAAGCGATTACAGCTTATCAGCAAGGCGAAACCGAATCTGCATTGGAAAAAATGCAGGAAATCCTGATTGCTGAACCAGCTAACCCAATGGTACGTATTGAATTTGCCAATATGCTAATGCGTGAAAAACGATTCGATGATGCACGAGACTTACTACAGAGTTTATCTGCCGAAGATAAAAATAATCCAATAGCTTTAGCTCTTTTTGGTCAACTCGAATCTATTGACGCAGTTGTTGACGCACCGGATATAGAAAGTTTATTGCAAACAATAGAACAGGAGCCGACTAATTGCCTGGCTCGTGAACAATTAAGTGCTCATTATAAGTTACGTGGTGATTATGCTGCTGCTATGGATCAACTTTTGGAAATCGTACGTCGAGACCGAAACTATAATGATGAAGCAGGTCGTACTGGGTTATTAAAAATATTTGAGATGTTAGGCCATCAACATGAGTTAGTTGGTCAATACCGAAGAAAACTGGCGCAAACCTTAAATTAATAAATCACGTTACGATTGATATCAGTCGTAACGTGAAAGTCATTATTTTTTCATTTGATTTAACGCTGCACTCAATCGCGCTGCTGGGATATAACCCGGTACAATTTGACCATTCTCTAATACAAGTGCGGGTGTACCGCTAATACCCATCATATATACCAGCGATAAATGTGCAGCTACCGGATTTTTACATTTAATACTTTTAACGGGCTTACCACTTTTCGCTAGCGTCATTGCTTTTTTTCTATCTTTACTGCACCAAACATCTTCTAATTTTTTAAACGATGAGGAATCAAGGCCTGCACGTGGGTAGGCCATATAGCGAATACGAATTCCAAGATCATTATATTTTTTGATTTCATTATGTAATTTACGGCAATAAACACAATCAATATCCGTAAAAACAGTCACGGTATGTTTTAAAGATTTATCACCAAAAATAATCATTGTATCTTCACCAATGGCTTTAATCGCAGCAGCCACGGACATATTGCGGGGGCCTTGAGAGATATTTCTCTTTGTTCTTTTTTCAATGATGTCTCCATCAAGAACATAACGACCATCTGCGCTGACATAAAAAAACCGCGGAGGACTAGAAACCTCATATAAACCTGGAATGGGTGAATGAAAAATATTTTGTGGATTTACACCTTTAAAATTTTTAACGATATTTTTTTTTGCTAACTCCAATTCCTTGTCTTCAGCATAAACAGGAGATACAGATAAACCGATTGCAACAGCAGCTAATACCATATTAAGTACATTTTTCATTGAGCGTAAAACCTTTAAGTAACTATTCTGATAAGACTAATTATAACCGCTTCATTATTGGATAATGTGAGGAATTTGACCTTTCAGGAATGATTTTGTTCCTTTTATCGCTTATTCAATCAACCACGAGGATGATGCTGACTATGTAGTGATTTCAATCGAGCTTGGGCTACATGAGTATAAATTTGGGTTGTTGATAAATCACTATGCCCCAGCAGCATTTGTACTACCCGCAAATCAGCGCCATGATTTAATAAATGTGTCGCAAAAGCATGTCGTAAAGTATGAGGTGAAATTGTTGAGGTGATTTCAGCATGAACCGCGTAGCGTTTTATTAAATACCAAAATGCCTGCCGTGTCATTGCCGCCCCTCGTGTTGTTACAAATAAGGCATCTGTAACCTGCCCTTTTAATAAATCTGACCTGGTATTTGAAATATATTTTTCCAGCCAATTGATGGCTTCTTCGCCTAAAGGGACTAAACGCTCTTTATTTCCTTTACCTGTAACACGCAGTACTCCCTGCTGCAGATTGATCTCGGTTAATTGTAAACCGACTAACTCCGATACCCGTAAACCAGTTGCGTATAAAACCTCTAACAAAACACGATCACGTAAACCTAAAAGTGTAGATGTATCTGGCGCATCCAGTAACGATTCAACATCTTCTTCTGTTATCGTTTTAGGTAATGAACGCCCGAGTTTTGGGGAATCAATTAAAGCAACCGGGTCGATCTCAATCTTCTTTTCCCGCAACAAATAAGCATAAAAACGTCTTAAACTTGATAATAAACGTGCACGACTTCGTGCGCTAATTTCTCTATCTTCTAAATCCGATAAATATTTCACAATCGTGTCACGATGAGCATTTATTAAATCATCAGATAACCTCTTGTTTGATAATTGCGATAGCCAGCTAACAAAGTTTTTAAGATCTGTTCTGTATGCGGATAAAGTGTTTTCACTTAATCCTCTTTCCATCCAGATAACATCAATAAACTGTTCAATTATTTCGGGTAACTCAACCTTTACGGCAATATCTATACTCACAGCTATACACCTTCATGATTCAATAACCAGCGTTTTATATTTATCTCTCTCCCTTTAGTTTTGCCAGCAAAACCACCTATCCCGTTTGCAGAAACAACACGATGACACGGTACGATAATTGGAACAGGATTTTTGCGGCAAGCATTACCTACTGCACGAGGGCTGGAATTGAGTTTTTTTGCAATTTCACCATATGTTCGAGTTTCACCCAGAGGTATTTTTCTTAACTCCTTCCATACAGATTTTTGAAACACCGTTCCCACTAATGCAACAGGAATAGTTTTAAGCGACACAGCCGATGAAAAATAATCAGTTAATTGCTGTAACACCCTATTTGTCTTCTGCTGATCTGAATTCGTCTTGCAAAGCTTTACTGGCGCCCTTTTATTGATAGAGAGAGATGAAATTTTCTGTGCTTTTGGCTGAAATTCAAGCACTAAGTGACCAATTTCAGAGGGTAAATATAATGTAATTTCTGAAGCCATACTAAATATGTAATAAATTCGTCCAAATAATAATTAGTTTTCAATTTAGCACATAATATATACTCAAAATTAAAGATTTTTACTATTTAGCCGAATATACTAATTAATTAGTCCAGTATTAATTAGTTCAGAAAAATGTAACAACTCAGGAGAGTTACTATATGAAGTTTTTATCGCTTATTTCGCTTCTTCTTCTTTCTACTGCAAGTTTTGCCAGTGGTGGTGGTGGTGGTTCATCTCCTTTTATTGCTCTTAACCCCCCTATTGTTGTCAACATTATGGATGGTCAGCGTATTCGTCATATGCAGGTTATTATTGAAATTAAACTTGTTGATCAGGCAAATTCAGGAAAAATTGATTTACATAAAGGTCCAATTCGACATGAGTTAATCCTTTTATTAAGCAGTCAGGATGCGGGAACGATAAGCAGTGCATTGGGTAAGGAACAGTTACGAAAAGATGCATTAGAAGCGATACAAAAAGTGATGATGGAATTAGAAGAAGATCCAATCGTAGAGTCTCTTTATTTTACTAATTTTATTATCCAGTAATCGCAGGGCACGACGAACTCAATAAACTCCGAACATTTTATTCTTCAGCAATAGGCTGACTTTCATCTTTATCCAATTCTCTAAGTAACCAAAGCTTCTGCAACTCATGCTTTAAAACAGCACGACGCGCAGGTTCTTTGGTAACTCGCAACAGCTGCTCATACAATGTATGAGCATCCTGCAATAAATCAGCTTTGGCTAACATTTCTGCCATTTGATATCGCGCAGTTTGTCCCCAGGGATCTAAACCATTATTACCTGCATACATTGCCGAACGTAAATAGAGACGGGCTGCTGCGGCATATTGTTCCTGAGCTTTTCGCGAATCTGCCATCCAATAATAAATTTCACGTTGTAAACGTTCATCATCAATTTTAGGCAAAATAATATTAAATAACTGATAAGCATACTCATGTTCTTTTACCGTTTGTAAATCAAAGACCACTTGTAAAAATTTATCAATTTGATCACTGGTTAATTTTTTATTGTTTTCTAATAATAGTTTTAATGCCTGGCTTCCTCTTTCAGCATTACCACCTAAAACAAAAATTCGCGATC
>JAUVGM010000060.1 GCA_030593785.1 Gammaproteobacteria bacterium
AAAAAATTGCATAAAATTATATGAAGGTTATGCCAACTTGAAATAGTTTTTCAACATCGGAGATATATTTCTTGTCAATGAGGAAAAGTATAACGTGGTCTTCTGGCTCAATAACGGTATCGTGGTGCGCAATAATGACCTCGTCACCTCGTACGACAGCACCAATAGTTGTGCCATAGGGTAATTTAAGTTCACAAATTTGACGGCCAACAACTCTTGATGTTGTTTTATCACCATGTGCGATGGCTTCAATAGCTTCAGCAGCACCGCGACGTAAAGAGTGCACTTTTACAACATCACCACGGCGAACATGAGCCAATAAACTACTTATGGTAGATTGTTGTGGAGAGATAGCAATATCGATTTCTCCACCCTGAATGAGATCAACATAAGCAGTTCGATTTATTAAGGCCATCACTTTACGTGCGCCCAATCTTTTTGCCAGCATCGCAGATAAAATGTTTGCTTCTTCATCATTAGTAACAGAACAAAAGATATCGGTATTATCAATATTCTCTTCAATCAACAAATTTCCATCTGAGGCATCACCATTAAGAACAATCGTGTTATTGAGTTCTTTTGCCAGGCTGTGGGCGCGACTGGCATTGTGGTCAATTATTTTGACCTGATAATCATTTTCCAGTGCTTCCGCTAATCGCTTACCGATATTACCGCCACCGACAATCATGATTCGTTTATAAGGTTTATCGAGACGTCGTAGTTCACTAATCATAGAGCGAATACATTTTGGCGTTGCAACGAAAAAGACTTCATCATCAGCTTCAATGACGGTGTTGCCTTGTGGAATAATGGCGCGATCACGACGATAAATAGCTGCAATCCGGATTTCGACAGTAGGCATATGCTTTTTAATTGTACTTAATTCATGCCCTACTAACGGTCCACCATAATAGGCGCGCACACCCACCAACTGCACTTTTTTGTCTGCAAAATCAAGGACTTGCAGGGCGCCAGGATGCGTGATTAAGCTTTGTATATATTCAGTAATAAGTTGTTCAGGACTGATTAGAACATCAACCGGTAATGCTTCTTGTTGGAATAGTTGTGGATGAGATAGATAGCCAAGAGCACGAACACGGGCAATTTTAGTCGGGGTATGAAAAATGGTATATGCGACCTGACAGGCGACCATATTCGTCTCATCACTGTCCGTAACGGCGATAAGCATATCGGCATCATCAGCACCCGCAGCTCTTAAAATATCAGGGTGCGAGGCATGGCCAGCAATGGTACGTAAATCCAGGCGATCCTGAAGTGCGAGCAGTGTTTTTTCATCTTTATCGATGATAGTGATGTCATTGGTGGCTTCACTGGTGAGATTTTCTGCCAGCGAACTACCTACTTGTCCTGCACCGAGAATTATAATTTTCATAGGATTAGTGTGTTCTTATTTTTATTTATTTTCAATTAATACTGTTTTGGATCAATATTTAAAGCACGTAATTTTCGATAAAGATGAGTACGTTCCATGCCAATGAGTTTTGCAACTTTGCCAACGCTACCACCCGTTTTAATTAAATGGTGTATCAAATAATCCTGCTCAAAACGCTCTCTCGCTTCCCGTAATGGTAGATCATAAGTGACAGAAATACCCTCTCCTGATAGCGTTATTTTTTCTTTTTGCACTATGGCAGATTCAACTTCTTCCCGGCTGATTTCATTTCCTGCTGCGGTAATGAGTAGATGTTGCACTAAGTTAGTTAATTCAAGAATATTACCCATCCATTCATAATTACGTAGTCTATTTTGTGCTGCGAGACTGAAATGGCGATAGGGTAATTTTTCTTGTTCAACTAATATATTAGTATAAAAGTTAATTAAGTCTGGAATGTCTTCACGATGTTCGCGTAATGCAGGAATATGCAGCGGAACAACATTAATCAAATAGTATAAGTCCTTTCTAAAGGTGTTTTCTTCAACCAGCTTCTCAAGATTCTTGTATGAGGAACAGATGATACGTGCTTTGAAAGTAGTAGAGGATGAGTCGCCAATATGCTGGAAAGAATGTGTTTGTAAAAGACCGAGTAAGAAATTTTGTGTAGCTTCATCGGCTTGATCAATATTACGCAAAAATAATGTTCCACCTTGCGCCTTATCAAGCAAGCCCTCAATGACATCAGAACCTGAGATATGTCCTACTATTTCTTCAGGATTTTTTTCATAACTTAAAGCAGAAAGATTCGCTTCAATAAAACTTTTGTCATGATGGAGACTGTTGGCATGTAAATAGTGAGCGGCAACTTTTGTTCCGCTGCCAGCTTCACCACTTAATAAAACCCAACTATCATGTTCGGCAATACGTTTTATTTGCTCTCGTAAACGTTGCATTACAGGACTATGGCCAACAGGCTCATTAACAATCAGGCCTTGTTGAGTATAGCTTGCTGATTCCTGAGCGGCTTTATCAAAATCAAATGCTTGTTCAACGGTTAATAAGAGTTTGGCTAAAGACAGGGGCTTTTCTATAAAATCAAAAGCCCCAAGCCGGGTGGCTTCAACGGCTGTTTCGACGGTGCCATGCCCTGACATCATAATAACGGGCGCGGTTAAATTCCCCTTTTTAGACCATTCTTTTAATAACGTTATGCCGTCTACATCAGGCATCCATATATCGAGGAGAATAAGGCCAGGTTGATGTTGGCGATATGCTTTACGTGCTGACTCTCCATCTTCTGCAACTTCAACGACATAACCTTCATCCTGAAGAATTTCTTGCAATAAATGTCGAATATCGGGTTCATCATCAACGACGAGAATATGAGGTTGGTTTGATGCACTTGATTGAGTAGTTTTATTATCCATAGGATTAAGCTGCTGCATCGTCATCATTATTAGTTATGTTATCAGTGTCTAAAAAAAGGCTTGACGCTTTTTTAACGGGCAATCTTATTATAATACTTGCTCCACAATTTTCTGCATTTTCAGCAAATATCATTCCGCCATGTTCTTCGACAATCTTTTTAACTATAGCAAGCCCTAGACCGCTACCCTTTGGTTTAGTGGTGACATAAGGCTCAAATAATTGATCAAACATGTCTTCTGCTATACCTGGGCCCGTATCGGTAATGATTAATTCAATATAACGACAAGCATGCTCTTCTGCACAGCGAGTGGTGATATATATTTTTTCTTTTTTTGCATCTCGTTGTGATTCTGAATGATTTTCCTGATTCGCTTCTAACGCATTTTTAATTAGATTATGAAGTAATTGCCGTAAGCGGCCAATATCAGCTTCAATTGTTGGATTGCTGGCATCCAGTGTAACTGAATATAGCGTGTCATTGTTATGTGATGTATATAGATCGAGTACTTCATTAATGATCTGATTTAAATCAATCGTATCTAATTGCAATGTTGGCATACGTGCGTAATCCGAAAAAGCCTTTACCATTTCTTTTAATGTTTCTACTTGTTGAACAATGGTGTGAGTTGAACGATCAAGGATATCGGCTTCTTTAGGGTCCATTTTATCCAGATATTTATGGCGGATACGCTCTGCTGAAAGTTGAATAGGTGTTAAAGGATTTTTTATTTCATGCGCAAGACGTCGAGCAACTTCACCCCAGGCAGCATTACGTTGTGCTTTAACGAGTTCGGTTACATCATCAAACACGATAATGTTACCTCCCTCATTACTTTCATTATTAACGGATGTCGAAAGTCGAGTACCGCGACAGATTAATATTTTACGTGTGCCGCCAATAGACAAGGTTACTTCTTCTTGCCATTGTTGCTCTTTGGCTTCAAGGTGAGGATAAATTGCATCAACAAAATGTTGCAGGTGTTGATTTTCTTCTACCGCATCATCTAAAAAATTACCAATAAAGGGTGTTAACGATGCACTAAGAATCTGGTTAGCCGCATGATTAGTGGTTTGTAAAAAATTATGCGCATCAAGCGTAATAACACCAGAAGATAAATTACCTAATATTGTTTCAAGATAAGCATGTTGCGCTTCGGATTCCTGCTGACTGAGACGTGCGCTTTCCTGAGCCATGGAAATTTTTTGAGTCATCTCATTAAATGAGCGAACTAAAAAACCAAGCTCATCTTTACCGGGCAATGGTAATCGTTTTTCATAGTTACCCGCGGCAACAGCACGCGTTCCTTCCACTAAATCAGAAATAGGCGCAACCATGCGTCGCGCGGCAAAAAAAGCAGCCCAGATTGAAGTTAAAATACTGAGTAATAAAATGAGTGATAAGGTTAATATAAAGCTGTATTTAAGCGGTAAACGCAATATTGTTAATGATCGCACTGCACTGAAAGCTTGTTGTACATTTTCTGCAAGTTGATTTATACGAGGTGTAATAGGATATAGCAGTTGTAATATTCGACCATCTAATACAGGGTCAGGATTTTCCACATTAATTGCGATTCGAATGTGTAATCCAATTTCAGGAATGGGGACTAAGCCAAAATCATCTTGTCCCAGACGTAAGCGTTGTAAGGTGTTGTCTTCTAAATGTTGTGGTAGTAATCGAGTTGTTTCACTAATACTTGAAGCAATGATTCGACCATCATTGGTAAACAGGGTTAATTCATTTGCACCACTTTCTACGCGAAGTTCATTTAAGGTAAGTGTGGCAAGTTCATTCGAAATAGCATTTAAACGAGGAGACATTTGTTGAGTTTGTCGCAATAGTTCTCGAGTACGTACACCTAATGATGTTTTGCTTAGTTCAAGCGCATCATTTAATGCATTTTCAACGCGTACATCAAACCAACTATCGATACCACGTTGTAAAAAGTCTAAAGAGAAATAATAAACCACAGATACCGGCGTTACGGAAAGTACAACAAACATAACAACTAATCGAGCCGTTAAGCGTGAGCCTGTTTTACCCTGACGGTATTGTTGTATAAGGTGCCAGACACTTTTACCAATTAAAGCGACTAAAAGAATAGTTGCCAGTAAATTGATACCCAGCAGCAAAGAATATAAGCGTCCAAATAATAACGAGTTGTGCGTTGCAATACTCATTAAATAGAGTGATGTTAATAACAGCACCACCACTAAAGCTATGGGTGTGTTACCCGAGAAAAAGCGTTTGATTAAGATTTTAATGGCCATGAGAACCAATCACTTTCTAATTGCCATTGTGAAGATATGTAAGCTATGGGGCGCATTGGAGCAGGTAAAGATTCAATATCAAGGTAGGTGCGTAGACGCACATAATATTCATCATCTTCATCCAGTAAATTTTTATCAATTAAGGGAAAGTCACGAATATTGCTTAAAGAATGTAATGCAGTATTTAAACTAATGTAATTGGTTTGTGCACCACTGTTTAAATTATGAATAATGTATTTTTCAGATAGTGCATGATAAAGCAGTAAATAACCCTGCTCGAGTTTGGCGATTGTTTTATCCCACCACCAGTTTCGATCCTTTTGTACTTCAATATTTATAAGTACGATTAACGGCACACCACTACGAAGTGCTTCAAGAGCATCATCAGAAAATTTGAGATCCATGTTCGCATCCAGATGAAAAACATGTTCTTTGAGTTTTGTGTTGGCACTGAGAATTTTAAAGCCTTCAGCCTGACTTGACGTTGGGAAAATACTGCTGATGAAGATGCACAGCAAAGCAGCAAATAGTATTTTATTTGTCTTATTGCTTTTGTATAAGTGCATAAAAGAAACCATCCATTCCATCTGCGCCATTTGTACCGTCTTCGCCAGGTAATATCTGTTTACCGGTGATTTGTTGCTGTCCCCAATCTGAATTGATGGGTTGAAGTTCGGCGTCTGCATGTTGTTGAAGAAAGTGTTGTATTTGTAATGTATTTTCTTCTGCCAGTACGGAACATGTTGCGTATAACAGCATACCCCCAGACTTCAATAGAGGCCAGAGCGCATTAAGAATTTGCTCTTGATCTTGTACTGATTTGGCAATGTCATCCTGATGTCGCAGGAATTTTATATCTGGATGGCGACGAATTACACCGCTGGCACTGCAAGGTGCATCGAGCAAGATGCGGTCGAAAGGTTTTTTATCCCACCAGGAATCTGGATCAAAGGCATTAGCTGCAAGAAGTTGTGCTTTTAGCTGAGTGCGATCGAGATTTTCCTGCACCCTTTCTAACCGGCTTTCTTCAATATCTAGCGCAAGCAGATCAATCTCTTTTTCTTTCTCCAGAAGATGAATGGTTTTACCGCCTGGTGCAGCACAAGCATCAAGAATACGATCGCCCTTTTGAGGATCTAATAAAATCGCTGCAAGTTGCGCAGCTTCATCCTGAACCGACACTTTGCCTTCTTCAAATAATGGCAATGAATGTACAGGCACAGGTTTGTCTAAGTAAATGGCATCGGGTGAATATTTTGCCGCGCTTGCTGAGATCTCATTTTGTTCTAATAATTTTAGATAATCTTCTCTTTTTATATGACCTGTATTTACTCTTAAGGTCATGGGTGGATTTTGATTGTTCGCTTGTAATATTTGTTGCCAGCGTTTTTCTTCAAGCCAATTTTTTTTGATTATATTCAACCACCATTGAGGGTGGGCAAACTCTGCAACTTCATTATTTTTAATTTGATTTGTTAATGCTTCAGCCTGACGTTGGTAGTTTCTTAACACAGCATTAACGAAATTTTTTGCCCAGTGCTTTTTTAATGCTTTAGTGACTTTAACCGTTTCGGAAACAGCCGCATGATCAGGAATGCGCATTTCGATCAGCTGATAAAGCCCACTTAGTATAAGAAGAACAACGTCATAATCCTTTGTTTTAAGGGGTTTGCTGATAAGTTGATCAGCAATATATTCTAAACGTGGCAATAAACGAATAACGCCATAACTCATTGCTTGAATTAATGGGCGATCATTATCTTCAATTTTATCAGCGTATTTAGCGATGGCATCAGGAAGGTTGCGACCATGCTGAGTAACTTGCAATAAAATTTTTACAACGGCGAGTCGACTGTTCATTCAGATGGAGTGCTTGTTAATAAACTGCCAACAGGAAGTTGTTTAGCATGACCATTCATAAAGGCAGCAACATCCATGGCTTTACTGCCAGAGGGTTGTAGTTTTAGCAAACGTAATGTCCCTTCTCCACAACTAATATCAATACCATTTTTATCACAGTGAATAACTGTTCCTGCTTCAAGATCCGAGTTTTCCGGGAGTGCTTGCGCTTGCCAGATCCGTAAGGTTTTATCATTAAGATAAGTAAAGGCAACCGGCCAGGGATTAAAAGCACGAATAAGACGTTCTATATCGGTTGCTGAATTTTGCCAATCTATGATGGCTTCTTTTTTATCCAGCTTGTGCGCATAGGTTGCCAGTGAATCATCTTGCTTAATTGGCTTTGTGTTATCGCTATCTAAATCTTTAAGTGTTTCCAGGATAGCTTTTGCGCCTATTTCAGCCAGGCGATCATGAAGGTCGCTACCACTATCTTTATCTGTAATAGGACACGATGTGAGTTGCAAAATATCACCCGTATCTAATCCCGCATTCATTTGCATAATCGTAATACCGGACTCTTTGTCACCCGCAGCAATGGCACGTTGAATTGGAGCGGCACCGCGCCAACGAGGTAATAAAGAAGCATGAATATTTAAACAACCCAAGCGTGGAATATCTAAAACAACTTGTGGCAATATTAAACCGTAAGCAGCCACTACCATTACATCTGCATTGAGCGATCGTAGTTCATCCTGTGTCTCAGCTTCTTTTAAATTATTTGGTTGTAAAACGGGAATATTATGTTCAAGTGCGACTTCTTTTACTGGACTTGCCCGTAATTTGCGCCCTCTTCCTGCTGGACGATCGGGTTGGGTATATACCGCGACAATTTCATGCTCAGAACCCATGAGTGCGATAAGTGCGTTTGCGGCAAAATCAGGTGTGCCGGCAAAAATAATTCGAAGAGATGACATTTATTGGTTTCGTTGTTTGGTTATATTAGGTAGGTGTCGGAGTCAAACTGAATATGTATTGCTAAAAAATAACAAATATTGTTATTTGAGTTTGACTCCGAGCCCGCAGTTTCTACATCGCATTTCTTTGTTGTTTTTCGAGTTTTTTACGAATACGTTGTTTTTTAAGCTGAGAAAGATAATCGACAAAGAGTTTACCTTCTAAATGATCCATTTCGTGTTGAATACAGACGGCGAGTAAACCATGTGCATCCATTTCAAAGCTTTCCCCCTTTTGATTGAGTGCTTTAACACGGACTTTTTCAGCACGATGAAGTGTCTCATAAATGCCTGGCACGGAAAGACAGCCTTCATCAAACTCTTGATCACCCTCTTTTTCCAGAAGTTCGGGGTTTATCAGCACAATTGGTTCGTTTTTCTCTTCAGATATATCAATGACCAAAATTCGCTCATGTACGTTAACTTGGGTCGCAGCGAGACCAATTCCAGGGGCATCGTACATTGTTTCAAGCATATTACTGATTAGCGTACGGTGTTTGTCCGTCACTTTATCTACCGGCTTTGCTTTGGTACGTAAGCGGTCATCTGGAAAATGTAAAATATTTAAAAGCGCCATGATTTTGTCTAAATTAGCCTATGTAATGGGTATTGAGCATAACAGTAAGCCGCTAGTATATTTTGTGAAGCGTTTTTACACCAGAACCTATTTTCATTAACTTTATCGTAGGTTTCTCTAGTACATTAGTAGGAAAAGCTGCTAACATGATGATACTAATAGATAAGAAGGTGTTAAGAAGAAAGGAAAATAACTGGATTTTTTGCAAATTTTGCACTAAATACTCTTAATAACCACAAAGTTCCTTCACAAAATTTTTTAGCCCCTCGACTTAAGGGAAGAATATGAATAATAAAATGACTGGCTTGCGACTCGCGTCTGTTCTTTTACCCGCGCTTATTACACTTGGCTTGAATGGCTGTAGTTCTTCTAAACCTGTTATTGAGCCTGAGCCCATTGTTCAACCTGAACCAGAAGTAGAAGTGGCACCGGAGCCTCAAGAGGTTGAATCTAGTGTCGTCATGCCGGATTATCCTGAGCGCTACGTTGTTGTTAAAGGCGATACTCTCTGGGACATTTCAAAACGTTTTCTTAAAGATCCATGGTTATGGCCATCTGTTTGGCATATCAACCCAGGTATTCGAAATCCTCATCTAATATATCCTGGCGATATCATTGTCATGTACATGGTGGATGGTAAACCTTACATAACATTAGATGGTCAAGCCGGAATGAGACCAAGTGGTACAGCAACAGAAAAATTGCCTAGAGACATCAAGCCGGGATTAAAAGTTGTTAAGTTATCACCATCGTCCCGAGTCAGTGGAATTCACAAAGCAATTTCAACTATTCCGATGAATGCAATACGTCCCTTCCTGGATCGTCCTCGTGTAGTAACGGAAGATCAAAT
>JAUVGM010000135.1 GCA_030593785.1 Gammaproteobacteria bacterium
CATGTTCAGTTGTTGCTTCTGTAGCCTGTTCATCAGCAGTAGCTGCTGCTTCATTTTCTCCTGCTGGTGCTACATGGCCTGCAGAAGCAACAACTTTATTAATCGTATTTAAAAGTTTCTTTTGCAGAGCTTCTTTACCACTGCGTTCTTTCAAATCTTCAAAACTCACACCACTTAAGACAATCAAAATATCATTTCGTAATACAGGTCGATATGTACTTATTGTCTCTAAAGCGGCTTCATCTCGGGTCGCAACCTGTAAATCAACTTGCAAATAACGCACTTTAGAACCAGGACCAAAATTAACTACAAATTCAGGCACCAATGTTAAATATGTTAACGGTCCAAGATCCTTTTCTTCTTTTTCAGCTGAGTCAGCGGAATCACCATCATCACTGCCTAAAAATAACCAGGCTCCTACTCCACCCATCACTAAAACAAGTACAGCAATGATAACTATCAGGATGGTTGTGGTTTTATTGCCTTTTGGCTGATTTACATCTAGCTCTAGCTCTTCTTCTTCTGCCATTACGTTTTCATTCCTGTTGTGCAGGGGGTTGTACTTTGTTTACTGTAATGCAAAACACATACCAGCAATTTAAAAAAGAATAAACCCCAGTTAAAACAATAAGTTAAAAGATATTTTTAATGCAACGCCAATGCTTTGACGATATTACAGGGTCATAAAACGACAATTTTATGACCCTGTGAAATTTTTTGTACAGATAATAATCAATATCTGCATAAGTATGAGGATAGTTACTTGAAAAGATGTTCACGGTAATGACGTAATTCATTGATAGAATCACGCGTATCATCGAGCGCTAAGTGAGCACCTGATTTAACAACACCTTTAGCAACTTCAGGTGCCCAACGTTTAGCCAGCTCTTTCAATGAACTTACATCCAGGTTCCTATATAAAAAATAATCTTCAAGTTCTGGCATTAAACGCGCCATAAAGCGTCGATCCTGACAAATACTGTTACCACACATGGGTGAAGCGCCCTTAGGTACGTATTTTTCTAAGAAGTCTAATGTCTGTCGTTCTGCATCAGCAACGGTTAGCGTACTCTTTTTGACCCGCTCAGTTAATCCGGATTTACCATGCTGGTTAGTATTCCACTCGTCCATTGCACCCATAACCTCATCACTCTGATGAATTGCTAGCATAGGGCCTTCAGCCAGCTCATTTAACTCACTATCTGTCACAATTGTGGCGATTTCAATAATGACGTCATTCTGGGTATCCAAACCTGTCATCTCCAAATCTATCCAGATTAAATTGCTTGCGCTTTGTGTCATACGATTACCTTTATATTATTACGACAAATTAGAGTAAGGCAGAAAAGTGTTATCCGGCCTCACAATTTCAATAAATTTTAAACTTGCTAATCATTCTAGCAAACGCTAACCTGCCTGCCGATCTTATTTAATTGATATAATGGTAATTATGGAAACGTTTAGTATTTTATTTGTTCTGGCTCTGCTTCTTTCGCTATTTATTCAACTTTGGCTTTCAAATCGTCAGACAAAAACAATTTTATCGCACCGTAACGCGGTACCTGGTGACTTTGCCGAGCAAATCACCCTCGAGCAACATCAAAAAGCAGCCGATTACAGCAGCGCGAAATTAGCAATCAATAAAATAGAATTGATATATGGTGCAGCCCTCCTTCTTGCATGGACACTAGGTGGCGGTCTGGACCTGATAGATACTTTTTTCAGAGCCTATGCCTTTAGTGAAATTTATACTGGCCTTGCAGTCATATTTGGCATCATGTTTATTTCCGCTATTATTGATTTACCTTTTACGCTTTACCGTACATTCAAAATCGAACAACGTTTTGGCTTTAATCGCATGACAGCAGCACAGTTCATAAAAGATATGTTCATGCAAACAGCTCTTACTCTCGTATTAGCAGTACCTCTTGTAGGCGGAATATTGTGGTTGATGCAGGATGCCTCTCCATTATGGTGGGTTTATGTGTGGGCTGTTTTACTTGGTTTTGGACTTTTAATCTCATGGATTTTTCCAACTTTTATTGCACCTCTTTTTAATAAATTTGAGCCTTTAGAAAACCCGGAATTACTTGAACGTATCACGACTCTAATGACACGTTGTGGTTTTTCCAGCAATGGTATTTTTGTTATGGATGGCTCAAAACGTTCAAGCCACGGCAATGCTTATTTCACTGGCTTAGGTAAAAACAAACGTATTGTTTTCTTTGATACATTACTTGAAACACTTGAACCGAATGAAGTAGAAGCCGTACTTGCGCATGAACTGGGACATTTCAAACATCATCATGTGCGCAAGGGACTAATATTAAATGCCGCTATCACGTTAGTTGGGCTAGCCATACTTGCATGGCTAATTAAGCAGGAGGCCTTCTACCATGTATTAGGTGTTAGCCATGCTTCAACTTACATGGCTTTAATCTTATTTAGCATGGTCATGCCTTTATTCAGCATTTATCTGCAACCTGTTATGTCTTTCCTTAGCCGTAAACATGAGTTTGAGGCAGATGACTTTGCTGCGGAACAAAGTAAACCAGAAACTCTGATTAAAGCACTAGTTAAATTGTATCGTGATAATGCCAATACACTGACACCCGATCATTTATATTCAGCATTTCATGATTCACATCCGCCCGCTCCCGTGCGTGTTGCGCATTTATCAGCTAAAATAAGTTAAAATCATTTAAGGATAAGAATATGACTGGTTTATTTAAGCACATATCCCTTACTAGTTTCCTGTTTATAACAGTATATTCAGTAACGAGTAACGCTGATGTTGATAATGGTAAAGATCTACATAACAGCAACTGTACAAGCTGTCATGTTTCTATTCAGGGTGGTGATGGCTCAGGCATATATACTCGAGAAAATAGACGTATCGAATCTCACCCAGCATTAATTAAACAAGTAAAGCGTTGCCGCGATAGCCTTGGAGTGCCATGGCCAGATGAGCATGTGAGCGATGTCGTTGAATATTTAAATAGTTCTTTTTATAAATTCAAAAAATAATCTTTTAATGGCTCTATATGAACAACATTGTCTAACTGAAACATCACCACAGCTTCTTGTTGAAGAACAACTGAATCAATACCATGATGAAATTCCTCAATGGAATTTATCAGAAAATAAAACGAGCATATCCAGAGCTTTTAAATTTAAAGATTATCATCAAACCCTTTTCTTTATAAATGCTGTCGCTGAAATAGTGAATCAGGAAAATCATCATCCTAATATAACGTTTGGATATAACAACTGTTCAATTAATTTTTCAACTCATTCTGTAGCGGGCATTACTCTTTTTGATTTAATTTGTGCAGCACAAATTGATCAACTTTTATCTAAACAAGAATTTACTGTATGACTAAAGTTGAACAACTAAAAGGCACCGTTATCGCCGCATACCGTCGTTATACTCTAATCAAAGATGTAAACGATAAATTTTATCAGTGCCAACAGAGAAAGTCTGTCGGTCAGGTTGTATGCGGTGATGTCGTTTTATGGCAAAAGGAAGATGCTGAGACTGGTGTAATTACCGAAATAGAAGAACGCCGCTCAATCCTTCAACGTCCAGATATCAATGGCAACTTGCGCATCATTGCCTCAAATATTGATCAAGTCTTCATAGTGGTTGCACACAAACCTGAACTCAATGAAGGACTTATAGATCGTTACCTTGTTGCTAGTGAAAACAGTCATTTAAATCCCGTTATACTATTAAACAAAATTGATTTATTTGATGAAGAGTTATTCTCAGATTTAAAAAAACGATTGCAACTGTATCAGGATATTGGCTATACCGTAATTTATACCAGCGCAAAACAAGAACATGGGTTCGACTCATTAACGGCACTTCTAAAAGATAATAATAATATTTTTGTTGGTCAGTCCGGCGTTGGAAAATCTTCACTTATAAATACCCTGCTTAAATCAGATGCACGTATTGGTGAAATTTCTGAAGCAACAGGTAAAGGCAAGCATACAACCACCACAGCCTATCTTTATCCCTTAAAGGAAGAGCAAGGTCATATTATAGATTCCCCGGGTGTACGAGAATTTGGTTTAATAAAATTATCCGAACAGGATATCACTGAAGGATTCAAAGAATTTGAACCCTATATTGGCTATTGTAAATTTAGAAATTGCGCCCATAAAAATGAACCGGGCTGTGCATTACTAAAAGCATTGGAAGATAATGAGATCACACAGCAACGCTGGAACAGTTATAAACGTATAATTAATTCATTAACCGAAAGCAGATATTAAAAATCTAATGTTTTACTGGAGCGAGTGAAACAGGTTTTACTTTAGTTTTTATCTTGGTGCCAGGTTCTGACCTACCTTCATTCTTTGCAATCGAATCAAGCGTTGATTTATTTAAAACAATAATACTAATTCGTCGATTAATTGGACTATAAGGATTCTTTTTATCAAATAAAACCGTCGATGCCAAACCTACCACGCGCCCTATTTGTTTTTTTGGCATACCACCCTTAATTAACTCTCGTCGCGCAGCATTAGCTCGGTCACCGGATAATTCCCAGTTACTGTATTGTTTTCTAAGGACTTCACCATCAACAGTTTCATACTCAATAATACCTTTACCAAATACAGATACGTCTGTGTGTCCTGTAATACTGATTTTATTTGGCGCATTTTCCGCAATCGTTTTTGCGAGCTCCTGTAAAATAACACGAGTATATGGCTTAAGTTTTTCACTTCCAGCAGAAAACATGGGGCGATTTTCTTTATCTAAAATCTGGATACGTAACCCTTCTGGCATGACTTCTAACAACATTTGATCTTTAAAGTCTTTGAGCATTTCGCTCTTCTCAATGCTCTCTTTTAATTTCACCATTAGTTGATCAAGAACAACTTTTTCTTTTGCCTTTTCAGCTTTATCTTTTTCAATATCTTCTTTTGACGAAACACTTTTTTCCAAGTCTTGAACATCAGACTGCTTCATGGTTTTCTCGCCCTCACCTTTGGGCATTTCTCTGGTACCACCAAGTTTGATCATACTGGTACTTGTCCCACCTGGTCCTATCAATGGTGAAGGATTTTTAAACATTTCAGAAATGCCACCACGCATGGCTTCATCGCTGATACCAAGCAACCAAAGCAAAAGAAAGAAGGCCATCATTGCGGTTACGAAATCCGCATAAGCTACTTTCCATGCACCACCATGATGACCGCCACCTTTAACGATTTTCTTGATGACTATCGGTTGTTTTTTATCGTCTGCCACTTGAGGTATTTTTCTTGTTTGGAGTTTGACTCAACAAGGGATTACTTTTGTCCCTTCACAAATTCTTCTAATTCTATAAAGCCAGGTCTTACATCACTGGTGAGTGCTTTACGGCCAAACTCAACAGCAATTTGTGGTGTGTAACCATTTAAAGTTGCAAGTATGCAGGTTTTTGCACAACCAAATATCAATGATTCTTCTTTTGCCTGTTCCCCCATTGAAGCCGCCATTGGGCCTGCAAAACCATAACCCATTAAGATACCCATAAAGGTACCAACTAACGCCGCGCCAACATGGTGTCCAAGAACTTCAGGTGGTTCACTGATGTAACCCATGGTGATTACAACACCCATTACTGCGGCGACGATACCAAATGCAGGTAAACCATCTGCCATGTTCTGCAGTGCATGGCTGGGTGCTTCAACTTCATGATGATGGGTTTCCAATTCAAGATCCATCAAACTTTCTAATTCAAATGCATTCATATTGCCACCAACCATAAGGCGCAAATAGTCACAAATAAAATCAATTAAATGGTGGTTAGCCATGAGCTTAGGGACTTCTTTAAAAATTTCGCTTTCGTGAGGCTCTTCGATATCGGCCTCTAATGCCATCAAGCCTTCTTTACGAGCCTTAGAAAAAAGCTTGAACATTAAACCTAATAATTCCATATAGGTTTCTTTTTTATATTTTTGACCTTTAAAGAGAGCAAATACGCCTTTAAGGGTAGCAATGACTACTCTAGCAGGGTAAGCAACAATAAATGCACCAGTGGCACCACCTAAAATAATCAAGATTTCAAATGGTTGCCATAAGGCGCTGAGTAGACCACCCGATGCAAGATAACCAACAATTATTGAAGCAATTGTAATAACAAGCCCAAGAAGAAATTTCATTTTTCTAACTAAATCCTAAATTTTTTGACAATAAATAATATCTGTTAATACCTTATCACGGTAATCATTAAATATCTTATCGACCATTAATAATAATTACTTTAGAAAATTATTAACCTGACCGATATACTCTTTAGAACTTGTACAAGATTGATAATATCTGTTACAAAACAGCTGTATTCGCTTTTATACACATAAATTTATAATGGGTACATATACCTTATATATAACATTAGGTCTCTTTTGAGTAGTGCATGGACAATAAAAATATAAATAAATGGTTAGAGCTTGCAGAAAAGCAATCTGTACCCGTGCTAAAACATACTATTAAAGAGTTGCGTAATTTATGTCGTCAGGAAGAAATTCCTCTAAAAGAAATTACCCATGTTGTTGAACGTGATCCCGGTTTAGTTGTACATATTTTGCGCAGTTCAAATAATCGTAAAAAG
>JAUVGM010000164.1 GCA_030593785.1 Gammaproteobacteria bacterium
TATATTGAAGGTAAACTGCAAACACGTAAATGGCAGGACAAAAATGGTGCTGATCACTGGACCACTGAAGTAATTGCCAATGAAATGCAAATGTTAGATTCTCGTGGCGGCGGTAGCAGTGACTTTAATCAGAACCAAAATCAAGGTGCACCAGCACAATCCGCACCTCAATCTGCTCCGGCTCAAGCAGCACCTGCACCGGCAAATAATGATTTTGATGACGATATACCGTTCTAAGGATTGATATAGTTCATAGAGCAAAAAATAAAAAGCCCCTGATTCAGGGGCTTTTTATTTAGAAATATTAAAATTGAAAAATCGTACAACCGTAGCTTAGTGATTGCGATCAACTGAGAAATTAGCAAGGAAAATTAATGCATCTTTGTAGGTTGAATCGGTTAAGAAATCGAGCGCTGCTATGGCTTGCCGGGCTTCATTTTTGGCGCAGTCTGAGGTGTAATCGATGGCGCCTGGGCTATGAATAACCTTATGAATTTCTTCTATTTTATCCAAACCACCATTTTCGATGGCTTCACGAATCATTGTTGCTTGCTCACTCGATCCGTTTCGCATGGCATAAATGAGTGGTAAGGTTGGTTTGCCTTCAGCAAGGTCATCACCCAAGTTTTTGCCCATATCTTCAGCAGATGAAGTGTAGTCCAGAACATCATCAATGAGCTGAAAGGCGCAACCTAAATGCATGCCATATTTTGCCATGGCTTGCTGTTCCTCAGTAGGGCGGTCACATAGCACTGCGCCTAGCTCTGAAGCAGCTTCAAATAATTTGGCCGTTTTACTATGTATAACTTCAAGATAGCGTTCTTCAGTGGTGTCTGGATCATGACAATTGAGCAACTGCAGCACTTCACCTTCAGCAATAGTATTGGTGGCTTTGGATAAAATGGACATGACTTGCATTCGGTCGATTTCGACCATCATTTCAAAAGCACGAGAATAGAGGAAATCACCGACTAAGACGCTGACCGCATTTCCCCACAAAGCATTGGCGGTATCTTCACCACGGCGCAAATCTGAATTATCTACTACATCATCATGTAGCAGGGTAGCGGTGTGAATAAACTCAATAATTGCTGACAAATCAACATGTTGCGAGCCATCGTAAGCAAATGCTTTGGCGCTTAAAAGATGGATTATTGGGCGCAGACGCTTACCACCACTATTGATAATATGACCACCAATTTGGTTAATCAGCACCACTTCAGAATGTAGACGGGTCTGAATACAAGCGTTGAGCTTGTCCATATCTTCTGCAATTAGCTGGTTAATTTCGTCAATTGTCGTAATAGTCATGGGGTTTTATCGAAAAAGAATAAACAGCGTGCATGCTAGGGGGCACGCCTAATGCTGTCAAGCACTAAGAAAGTCTAAAATTAGCGGCAAATAGGTGAAATATCGGTAAATATCCTTTGACCCACGAAGGGGGAACGGCTAAAATTCGCGTCCCTGTATTTGATGACTTTTATGTATATCGAATACGGTAAAAGATTTAGAGATTTAAGCGCGTTTTCCTTCGATTTTGCGTTTAAATTCAAGCAAATATCATTAGAGTTTGGAGAAAGACATGTACGCGGTAATTGAAACCGGTGGTAAACAGTATCGAGTGACTGAAGGTCAGTATCTTAAAGTAGAGAAACTGGGTCTTGAAGAAGGTGCTTCACTAGAAATAGATAAAGTTTTAATGGTTGCTAATGGCGATGACGTTAAAATTGGCGCACCTTACGTTGCTGGCGGTAAAGTCACTGCGACAGTGAAGAGTGTTGGTCGTGGAAAGAAAATCCGCATCATCAAATTCCGTCGTCGTAAGCATTCTCGTACAACACAAGGACACCGTCAGTCCTACACAGAAATTCTTATTACTGGCATCGCTGCTAAGTAATTTTTCAGAAATATTGAGGTAATACAATGGCTCATAAGAAAGCAGGTGGTAGTACTAATAACGGACGCGATTCCGTATCTAAACGCCTTGGTGTTAAACGTTTCGGTGGCGAAAGCGTATTAGCAGGTAACATTTTAATCCGTCAACGTGGTACTAAGGTTCATCCTGGTAAGAACGTTGGTATTGGTAAAGACGATACACTTTTTGCAAAAGCAGATGGTGTTGTACTTTTCCAAAAGAAAGGACCGAAGATGCGTTCATTTGTGAGTATCGTTCCTGCTGAATAAGCAAGTTGAACATATTTACAAATGAGATGCCCCGTCCTATGACGGGGTTTTTTCGTTATGTAGGACAGACTTTCACCCTCTCGATAATTTTGTTGAGGGGCACTACGAGTCTGACATTTAGCTGGTATATAGAATGAAATTCGTTGATGAAGCAACAATTAAAGTAGAAGCAGGCAAGGGCGGTAACGGCATTGTTAGTTTTCGTCGTGAAAAATATATTGAGCTAGGCGGCCCAGACGGCGGTGATGGTGGTGATGGCGGCAGTGTTTTTTTAATTGGCGATGTAAATCTTAATACACTGGTCGACTTTCGTTATTCACGTCGTTATAAAGCTGAAAATGGTGGCACGGGTGGCCGTCGTCGTATGACCGGTAAAGGTGGTGATGATCTTTATATTAAGGTTCCACTTGGCACGAGTGTTCATGATGAAGATACGGAAGAACTTATTGGTGATGTAACAGAGGCTGATCAGGTATTGTGTGTTGCTCAAGGTGGTTTTCATGGCATCGGTAACGTACGTTATAAGAGTAGTACCAACCGCGCACCTCGACAGGCAAAATCAGGAACACTGGGTGAAGCTCGAACTTTAAAGTTGGAAATGAAAGTACTTGCTGACGTGGGATTGCTAGGATTGCCCAATGCAGGTAAATCGACATTAATCAGTTCGGTTTCCGGTGCAAGACCTAAAGTTGCAAATTATCCTTTTACTACGTTGCATCCAAATTTAGGTGTGGTTAGTGTTGATGTTAGTCGCAGTTTTGTTATGGCAGATATTCCCGGCATTATAGAAGGTGCCGCTGAAGGTGCTGGTTTAGGAATACAATTTTTAAAGCATGTTTCACGTACGCGACTTTTGTTACATCTTGTTGATATAGCTCCACCCGATGAAAATGAAGATCCGTTAGAAGCGATTCGTGTCATTGAAAAAGAAATGCTACGTTTTAGTCCTGAACTTGCAAAGTATGAACGTTGGTTGGTGATCAATAAAACAGACTTGTTGCCAGAAGATGAACGTGAACAAATTTGTGATGATTTAATTAAACGTCTGGATTGGAAAGGTAAAGCATTTAAAATTTCAGCAATAAGTAAACATGGTACTCAAGAACTTATCTACAATATAATGGATTATGTTGATGAGCAAAAAGCACGAGCATTGTTGGCAGAAGAAAATAACGAAGCGGAAGTAAAAGAAGAATAAATAATTGTAGGTGCGAATTTATTCGCACGACGAGTTATAAACTAACTGCGGTGGTAAATTTATACCTTAGCGTCCGACTGAAGTCGAACCTACGATAGAGCGACCTTAAAATATAATACCAATCATGAACAAACGACAAAACATAAAAAACACCAAACGCTGTGTTATTAAAATTGGTAGTGCATTGTTAACCAACGATGGGGCCGGTTTAAATGTCGTTGGTATTGCTGCGTGGGTGGAACAAATATCAGCTCTTAGAAAAAAAGGTATTGAGGTTATTTTAGTTTCTTCAGGTGCTGTTGCTGAAGGAATGAGTCGCTTAGGTTTAATAGAGCGCCCTGAATCGTTACATGAATTACAAGCTGCTGCGGCAGTTGGGCAAATGGGATTGGTTCAATCTTATGAATCTGAATTTCAAAAATATGATTTACATACTGCACAAATACTTTTAACTCATGATGACTTATCCAATCGACAACGTTATTTAAACGCACGTAATACTGTGCGTACATTGCTTGGGTTAGGAGTTATTCCTGTCATCAATGAAAACGATACTGTTGTTACAGATGAAATTCGTTTTGGTGATAATGATACTTTAGCCGCTTTAGTTGCTAACCTCGTAGAAGCAGATTATTTGATTATTTTAACGGATCAAAATGGTTTGTTTGATCGTAACCCCCGTGAACACAGTGATGCTAAATTAATTTCTGAAGCATCAGCAAATGATGATACCTTAATGGGAATGGCTGAAGGTGGTGCGGGTACTTATGGTCGTGGTGGCATGGCAACGAAAGTAAGTGCTGCAAAATTAGCATCACGATCTGGTGTATCAACACTCATTGCTGCCGGTAATGTGAAAAATGTTATACAGCGTTTATTCTCTGGTGAGGAATTAGGTACTTTGCTTTATGCCGAGCAAACGCCTGTTGCCGCACGGAAGCAATGGTTAGCAGGTCACTTGCAAATACATGGAAAACTTATTCTTGATGATGGTGCAGTAAAAAAATTACGTGACTCGGGTAGTAGTTTATTGGCGGTTGGTGTTAGTGATGTTCAAGGTGAATTTAGCCGGGGCGAGATGGTGAGTTGTATATCATCAGCCGGTGAAGAAGTTGCTCGAGGTTTGGTAAATTACAGCTCTGTTGAAGTTATTAAGATTAAAGGTCAGGCAAGTGAAAAAATTGAATTGATTCTTGGGTATGTCGATGATTCAGAACTTATCCATCGTGACAATCTTGTTCTTATCTAGGTTTTTAATTTTTAAGTAAAAAAATTATTCTCAAAACTAAACAGTGAATGGCCAGTTAGAAATGGCATAAATATCTGGGTTACTAATCTATATTAAGTTTTTGCATTCGACGCCAAAGTGTTGAGCGATCTATTCCAAGAAGTTGTGCCGCTTGAGCTTTATTACCGTGACACTGTTCCAATGCCGCGATAATATTTACTCGTATTTTATCCCCTTCTCGTCTTTCAGGTGTAGCTTTTTGTTGATGCTCAATAAATTCGGCATGATTATATTCCCTGATATCTTGCGGTAAACTTTCTACATCAACTTGGTCTCCAGTAGAACAAATTACTCCGTGTTCCACAGCATTTTCAAGTTCACGGACATTCCCAGGCCAGGGGTAATCCATCATCATCTTCATCGCTTCATGGCTGCATGTTAGATTATTTGTGTTATAGCCCCGTTTAGATAGAAGATCACAAAAGTGATCAATGAGAACAGGTATATCACCAGGGCGATTTCGTAACGATGGGATTGTTAAAGGGATTACAGCAAGGCGATAATATAAATCAGCTCTAAATTCGCCGCTGTTAACCATATCTTTTAAATTACGATTTGATGCAGAAATAATTCTGACATCAACTTTGACAGTTTCATCCGAGCCCACCATTTCAAATTCTTGATCTTGTACTGCACGTAAAAGTTTGGCTTGCAGGTTAAATGGTAATTCAGTAATTTCATCAAGAAACAAAGTGCCTTTGTGTGCAGATTGGAAACGACCTGTTCGTTCCTGACTTGCTCCGGTAAATGCTCCTTTAACGTGACCAAATAATTCAGATTCTATTAATGATTCAGGGATGGCAGCACAATTTACTTCAACAAATGGCATGTGAGAACGATGGCTAAAACGGTGAGTCATTCTGGATAATTGTGTTTTACCGGTACCCGATTCACCTTGTAATAATATTGAGGCATTGGTTGGAGCAATTTGTTGTATACGATCAAAAATTTCCAACATGCGAGGATCGTTAGTGGACATATCTTGCAGCGAGGGATCAAAAACAGCCTCGAGGCGACGTTGATCTGTTTTATCTCTCACCATGATTAGGCGCAATCTTTCATTCTTGGTATTGGTATTAATCAATCCACAATGAAATTGGAAATATCGCGGACTGCCATTAACGTCTATTTTGTGTTCAAAACGGACAAATTGCCCTGTTGGCCTACCAGCAGCATCCATTTCTCCAGCATCAATCGCTGCCCGAAGTATGGCTTTTTGTAAATTGAAGCTAGAAATATCTCTTAGGCGAGTAACGGGGTCATTACCCATTCCGAAAAGCTCGATAACAGAGGGATTTTGATAAATTACATTTCC
>JAUVGM010000102.1 GCA_030593785.1 Gammaproteobacteria bacterium
GATAATCCCGAAGTTCCCGATAGTGAATATGACCGCTTACTTAATGAATTAAGTAATATCGAACAACAATACCCTGAATTAATTACAACTGACTCACCAACTCAACGTGTTGGTGCGACACCACTGGATTCTTTTTCGGAAGTTCAACATGAAGTGCCTATGTTATCTCTGGGTAATGCATTTTCAGAAAAGGATATGAATGATTTTGATCGACGTGTCCGAGAGGGCGTTGAAAATGAAAGTATTGAATATGCAGCAGAACCAAAATTGGATGGTTTAGCTATCAGTCTTCTATATGAGAAGGGTTTATTAGTTCGTGCCGCGACACGTGGTGATGGTCGCACTGGAGAAGATGTCACTTTAAATATAAGGACCATTGATGCTATTCCCTTAAAGCTCCGCGAGAAGAATTTTCCAGAATTAATTGAAGTTCGCGGTGAAGTTGTGATGCCAAAATCAGGCTTTGATAAACTAAATCGCCAACAACTAAAAAAGGGCGAAAAACCTTTTGTAAACCCAAGAAATGCTGCTGCAGGTTCGTTACGTCAACTTGATCCTAGAGTAACAGCAACACGTCCTTTATCATTTTATAGTTATGGTGTTGGCTTGATTAAAGGCATGACTCCTCCGAATAAGCATAGTGAAATGATGGAGAAATTGAAGTCCTGGGGGATGCGTATTAATCCGGAAAGCCAGGTTGTTAAAGGACAGAAAGGTTGTAACGCCTATTATGAAAAATTAGCAGAAAAACGTAATGATTTGCCTGATGAAATTGATGGTATTGTTTATAAAGTTAATGATATTAAATTTCAAAATATTCTTGGTTTTGTTTCCCGTGCACCACGTTGGGCTATTGCCCGTAAGTTTCCTGCACAAGAAGAAATGACAACATTACTTGATATAGATATTCAAGTAGGACGTACCGGGGCGTTAACACCTGTTGCTCGTTTAGAGCCAGTGTTCGTCGGTGGTGTAACAGTCAGTAATGCCACGCTACATAATCAGGATGAAATTGACCGGCTCGATGTACGAGCAGGGGATACAGTCATTGTACGCAGAGCGGGTGATGTTATTCCGCAAATTGTAAGTGTTGTAAAATCAAAACGTAAAGGCAAGCCCCGACGTTTTTATTTACCTGATACTTGTCCCGTTTGTGGTTCAGAAACAGCTCGTTTTGAGGATGAAGTCGTCACATTTTGTACCGGTGGATTATATTGTGAAGCACAACGTAAAGAAGCGATTAAACATTTTGCTTCTCGTCGAGCAATGAAT
Source organism: Gammaproteobacteria bacterium (assembly GCA_030593785.1). Classification (GTDB taxonomy): domain Bacteria; phylum Pseudomonadota; class Gammaproteobacteria; order UBA6429; family Thiohalophilaceae; genus JAGLTQ01. The sequence continues at coordinate 1,273 of JAUVGM010000102.1, forward strand.
GTAGATGGACTCGGAGATAAGTTGGTAGAGCAATTAGTTGATGAAGGTCTTGTTCACACTATCGCAGATCTATATAAACTTGATTTAGAGAAATTGATAAGCCTTGATCGTTTAGGTGAAAAGTCAGCAAAGAATCTTTTAATGTCTTTAGATAAAAGTAAAAAAACAACTCTTGCTCGATTTGTGTTTTCTTTAGGTATTCATAGTATTGGTGAAACGACAGCACAAACATTGGCTAATCATTTTTTATCGTTAGAAAACATCATGAATGCAGAGGAAGAAAAGCTATTAGCCGTTCCCGATGTTGGACCTATTGTTGCTGAAAATTTAATGACCTTTTTTAATCAGGCTCATAATATTGAAGTGGTTGAACAACTAATTTCTGTTGGTATTAGTTGGACAGAAATTAAAAAGAAAAGTCAGAGTGAACTACCTTTAGCCGGCAAAACATTTGTTGTTACCGGTACGCTTGAGACTATGGGACGAAATGAAGCAAAAGCAGCATTACAAAATCTAGGTGCAAAAGTATCGGGTAGTGTATCGAAAAAAACCGATTATGTAGTCGTTGGTGAAAATCCAGGTTCCAAAGCAGCCAAGGCTTCTGATTTAGGTGTTAGTATATTGGATGAAAAAGCATTTATTAAATTATTATTGCAGTAAAATTTCTAATAACTGCATAATACAGTAAAAATATATATTTATTGTTATAAGTGTATTGCAAGATTATTATTACAGAAATAAATAATTTAACATTTGTTGAGAGAGAAAATGGGAACGTACAAAACCAGAGTTATTGATAATATTATATGTGGAAAAATTACTGGTGAATTAGATGCCTCACTTGCAAACGAATGGGTCGAAAAACTTGAAGAGCAGGAAGCTTCGACAAAAGAGACATTGCACCGGTTTTATGACGTTCGAGATATTAACGCAGTGCATTTAAGTTTTGATGACCTCTGGAGCATTGCGCAACGGCGTTTAGATGCCTATAAGGCTGGAGATTCAAATTTGTCCGCTTTCTGGGTGAGTACACCTCTTAATTATGGTGTTGCCAGAATGTATCAGGCTTTAACTGATGGCACACCTTTTAAGATTGAGGTTTTATATAAATTAGAAGAAGTTGCAGATTTTCTTGGTGTAGACAAAGAATTGCTGGAAGATGTTAGCTATTAATCCCGTCAGCAGTTTTACTTCATAATTAGTATCTCAAATTGAATTTAGACATTAAAGGACTTGCAGGTTGGCAACAGATTTATTGCAAATAAAAAACCTGGTTAAACATTATCCATCCGTTAAAGCTGTCAATGGTATCGATATCACTTTGCAATCGGGTATTTGTTTTGGTTTGTTGGGTCCAAACGGTGCAGGTAAAACGACAACGGTCGAAATACTCGAGGGAATAAATCACGCTACTTCTGGCGAAATTCTTTACAAGGGAAAACCATTAGGTGATCAGTTTCGTAAAGAAGCCGGGATCATGTTCCAGTCCACGGCATTGCAAGACTATATTACGGTCCGTGAAACGTTAGAAATGTTTGCTAATTTTTATCCTCAGCATGCTGATCTGGATGTTCTAATTAAACGCTGTAATCTAAGTGAATATCTTGATCAAGATAATCGAGAATTATCTGGTGGCCAACGTCAACGTTTGTTGTTAGCGATTGCTTTGGTTAACGATCCCGATATTATTTTTCTTGATGAACCTACAACAGGATTAGATCCGCAAGCTCGAAGAAATTTCTGGAACTTAATTAATGATATTAAATCAGAAGGTAAGACCGTTGTTCTAACAACACATTATATGGATGAGGCATATAACCTTTGTGATGAAATCGCAATTATGGATCATGGTAAGATTATTGCGCAGGGCACACCAAAAGCCTTACTTGAAGAAAATTTCAATGATGTGGTATTGCAATTACCCAAAGCTGAATTAAAAGACTTTGATTTATCACCATATACGACTCATGAACGAAATGGACATATTGAAATTACGACTTGTAATGTTAATGAGGTAATATCATCATTAATAGAAAACAATATTTCACTTTCCCTTTTACAGATAAGACCCCGAACTTTAGATGATCTTTTTCTTGAGCTTACTGGAAAAGAACTAAGATCTTGAAAATAATATACATCATTAATCAAACCAATACCTGTTATTGCGGTGAGCCTTTAGCTGCGAGTAAAACGTGGCAGACTAGCGAAGCAATCTCTGAGCTAAGTTTCATATTCATGAGATTGCGTCAGTCACCTTGTTCCTTCACCTCAAGGGTACTTGTCACTTTGTTCGGGCGCGCAATGACATTACTTAACCAGGTAAAACATGTCGTTTAAACGTTTTTTAGCTTTGTTTGTTACACGTAATAAAGAGTTTTTACGTGACCGTTCTTCTTTGAGCTGGAATATTCTCATGCCTGTTTTGATTGTGGCGGGGTTTTCTTTTGCTTTCTCAGGTGATATTGGTAAGCAGTTTAAAGTGGGCGTCATTAATGAAACTTCTGCAACCATACAAGCAAAAGCTTTTCTAAACTTAAAGCACATTGAATTTTATTCTGTTGATATTTCTGATAGCGCAATTTCACATTCAATTAAAAAGGTTCAGCGTCATCAAGTGGATATGTTGCTGGATGCTGAAAAGCAACAATACTGGATTAATACTGAATCACCCAGTGGTTATCTTGTTGAAAAAATTCTATTAGGTTCAGACAAGAAAACCTTTAAAAAACAAACTGTGAGCGGCAAACAGATTCGATATATTGACTGGGTTATCCCCGGGATTTTATCGATGAACATGATGTTTAGTGCTTTGTTTGGAGTTGGTTTTGTTATTGTCCGTTATCGAAAAAATGGAATGCTTAAAAGGTTAAAAGCTACACCGATCACTGCTTTTGAGTATTTGTCAGCACAAATCGCATCGAGAATGATTTTAATCATGGTGGTAACTGCATTTGTTTTTTATGGAACACATTTCTTTGTTGATTTTGTAATGAACGGATCACATTTAAATTTATTTTTAGTATTTGCGCTAGGTGCTTTGAGTATGATCAGTTTAGGTTTGATTATTGCTGCTAGAATTACAAGCGAAGAAACGGCGGGCGGCTTACTTAATTTATTTAGTTGGCCGATGATGTTTTTTTCCGGAGTCTGGTTTTCACTTGAGGGGGCTGCACCAGTAATGCAAAACATCGCAGAAATATTTCCTCTTACTCATGTTACGGCTGCTGCTCGCGCTGTTATGATTGATGGCTCAAGTTTAGTTGATATTAGTTACCATTTAATAATACTTACCGTTCAAAGTGTCGTATTTTTGTTGTTTGGTGCATGGTTTTTTAAGTGGGATTGATTTTTGATATTGCTTTAAGTTCAAAACCACTCTTAATTAATTCTTGTATAAAACTTTCCAGACTTGCTAAAAAAACATCTGTTTGCTGATGTGAGTCATGTAATAAAATAATGTCGCCACTTTTTATTTTGTGAAATTTCCTCTGCCATATTTCTTTAGTAAATGTTGTTGTCGTATCAAAAAAACGATGCTGCCACATAACTGGCTTTTCATTTTTTTCTTTCATTATCAATCTTAGTTCTGGTGTGCGAATTCCAACAGGTGGTCTAAACCCAACGGAAGGTTTGCCTGAATTGTTAAGAACTATCAATTCACCTTTATCTATCCATTTACTTAATGCAGTTTTTCCTTTGAAGAAGATGGTTGTACTGTGATCAATAGAATGATTTCCAATTGAGTGGCCATCCTCAAGAATTCGATTGAATACATCCATGTTTTCGCTGATGTTATTTCCTATAACAAAAAAAGTCGCTTTTGCGTTGTGTTTATTTAATATCTCCAGGACTTTAGGGGTGCAATATGAATTTTGGTCCATCATCAAAGGTTAAATATATCGTTTTATCATTCGATGTGATGTTTCGAAAGCAGGGGCCGACAATAAAATCGCTTATAATATTAAATAGATGCATGATTTATACAATATCTATCTTTATAATTTTTTATAAATAAAAAAGCCCCAATAGAGGGGCTTTTTTAAAACAGCTGGATTGTAATTATTTAACTTCAATCTTTGCTTTATTGCGTAATTTAATCACGTATTCTTTTAAACGTTGAGTTTGTATTAGTTGTTGGATTTGACTTTTAACTTCATCAAAATCTCTTAACTGTCGCTTGCGTGACTCTTCAAGTTTAATGATGTGATATCCAAATTGTGTTTTAACGGGCTTTTGGCTATGCGTACCTTGTTTTTGCTTTTTAATTGCTTTAGCAAAAGGTGCTGGCATCGCTTCAGACACAAACCAGCCTAAATCACCACCTTCTTTTGCTGATGAACCAATGGATTCTTCTTTTGCTACTTCTTCAAAGTTTGCACCATCATTAAGTTTTTTAATCAGTTCTTTTGCTTTTGCTTCGTCTTTAACCTGGATTTGGCGAGCCTTATATTCCTTAGGATCGGCGCCAGCAATATTTTTGTCATAAAATGCTTTTAATTCTTTCTCTTTCACAGGTTTTGCTGCAGGAGATCGAGCTATGAGTGCCTGAATAAGTAGATTGTTTTTTTGTTGTTCAAGCAATGCTGCAATTTTTTTATCTTTATGTAGCTTTTGTTTCTTAGCTTGTTGTAAAAGAACCTCACGATTGATCAGTTCATCTAAAATCATTTGGCGGTTAACAGGCGCTTGTTTCCCTTGTGGGTTTCTGGCTTGGAGTTGTTTCAAGTGAGCTCGGTATTGTTTTTGAGTTATTTTTTTACCATTAACCGCTGCGACTGATTTTGAATCTAACGCATAAACAGAGCCTGCAGATAAAGTAGCAATTAAAAAACCGGCTACACTTAATGTAAATTTGTTCATTTTATTTTCCTTAATAACTTTTAAATTTCAGGGTAAGACTTTTTTAAATGGTTTAACTATTACAGACTCATATGCGCCTGATTGAATATATGGATCGTTATCTGCCCATTCTTGAGCGTCTTCTAATGATTCAAATTCTGCGACAACTAATGAACCAGTAAAGCCTGCTGGACCGGGCTCATTATTATCAATGGCTGGGTGGGGACCAGCAAGAATAAGACGGCCTTGTTCTTTTAATTTTTCCAGGCGTTCGATATGTGCAGGTCGAACGGATAATCTTTTATCAAGACTATTTTCTACATCTTGTGAAATGATTGCGTATAACATTTTATTCAGCTTCTTCTTTTAGTTTGGTTTCTTCTTCATTGTTTATTTCTGTCTTCTCATCCGGCATATGTTTTGCGAGAAAAATTGCCTGAAGAATAACAAATAAAACGGTCAGTCCTAGCATGCCGTAGGTTTTAAAATCGACCCAGGTTGAAAGGTCATAGTTAAATGCAACGTACAAGTTTGCAAACCCCATCGCAGTAAAGAAAGCAACCCAAGCATAATTTAGCTTATGCCAAACTGTTTCTGGTAATTCAACTGCATGAGCCATCATTCTTTTTACAAAGGGTTTATCACCAATAAATTGGCTACCCAGGAACGCAATAGCAAACATCCAGTTTACTGCTGTTGGTTTCCATTTAATAAAGAACGGATCTTTTAGAATTAATGTCGCACCACCTAATACAGTAATTAGCACTAGTGTGATGATGTGCATCTTTTCAACACGTTTGTTTTTAAGCCAGAAGAGAAAGACTTGTAGTATGGTTGCGATAATGGCAACGGCGGTTGCTGCAAGTACACCTTCTTGTGGATCATCGTAAAATTTAAAGGTAAGAAAAAATAGTGCGATGGGAAAAAAATCAAATAAAAACTTCATAGTTAAAAATCACTTCTCTAATTAAAATAATGAGGCCACTTTATGTTTCACGGTATTCGTGAATGGTCTCAATGTAATATTGGTTTATTGGTTAGCTCTGTCTAGTGGCAATTATACCGTGATTTAACAGCAATATGCGCCAAGCTCGTCTCGGTTCAGAGTTATCTTGTCAGCAGAATTGGTTGTTTTTTCAGCAAATCTAAGTGTTTTGTTTTTAGCTAATTACGGCTTGAGACAGTATAAAGACTAATTTGTTTCAGTTGAATAGAGACTTTTACATGAGTCAGGTAGACTGCTTGCCATTATGAATTTACGTTGTGATTTGCACAGTCATTCTACCGTATCTGATGGCACATTAAGCCCAACAGAGCTGGTTGAACGCGCCCATGAAAAGGGAGTTGATGTCTTTGCTTTAACCGATCATGATGCGACTGAAGGTTTGAAAGAAGCGGCTCTTGCGGCAGATAAAGTAGGGATTCAGTTCGTTGCAGGAATAGAACTTTCTGTCACTTGGTCACATCAGACGTTTCACATTGTTGGCTTAGGTATTGATCCTGATAATGAAGTTTTAAATAAAGGCTTGATGGATTTACGCGATTTTCGAGGCCGCCGCGGTGAAGAGATTGCGAAAAAATTAGAGAAAGC
>JAUVGM010000327.1 GCA_030593785.1 Gammaproteobacteria bacterium
ATCAGCTTGCCAGGGTTGCTTACGTAAAAAATAATGCCGCACCATACCGTTAAAATTAAAAGGTGATGCCGTGCCACTATAAGTTTGTAATGAAGTAACTTCAGGAATTTCTTTAAGTTCACTGACTAAACGTTGTGCCACATTAGCGGTAACAGGCAATGCTGTACCTTCAGGCATATTAATAACAACGTTAAATTCAGGCTTGTTATCAAACGGCAGCATTTTCACAGTTACGATATTAAAATAGAAAAGTGAACAGGCAAGAAATGTTGCTGCAACCAAGCTATATAAAAATAACAAACCATACGTTCTGTTATGACAAAGAGGCCGCATGCATGGACGATATATTTTACCAATCCATACTCTGACTTTTTCTTCTCGTTCTTCTGCTTTACGTAATGCTGATAACTTTGGTCGCACTCGCATTGCAAACCAGGGAGCAAAAACAAATGCCGCAATGAGTGAGAAGAACATTGCAGATGCTCCCAGTACCGGAATCGGCCTCATATAGGGCCCCATTAATCCACTAACAAACCCCATTGGTAACATTGCAGCAATAATAGCCAGCGTTGCAAGTATCGTCGGATTACCCACTTCACGAACAGCATCTATAGCAATTTCAACGGATGTTTTACCTGCTTCCAGCCATCGCCGAAAAATATTCTCGACCACAACGGTAGCATCATCAACCAATATACCTATGGAAAATACCAGGGCAAAAAGACTAACCCGATCAATGGTATAATCAATGATCCAGGCAGACCATATTGTAATTAAAACAACAATCGGAATAATGACAACAACAACAGAAGCGGCACGTAAACCCAAACCTATTAAACAAAGAATACTTACCGCAACAGACGCTTCAAATAAAGCCGTTAATAGTTCATTCACTTTTTTATCTGCGCTCTTTCCATAATCACGCGTAATTTCAACATTTACATTGTCAGGAATTAAATTACCCTTTAAGGCATCAAGCCGTTTTAGAATAGCTTTTGATACACTAACACCATTTGAACCAATCTTTTTTGCAATCGCGATAGTGACAGCTGCTTCACTGTTCGCAATAGTGTCTTTATTTTCATACGAGGAGCCAGTATCAAAGGTGACATAACGTTTAGTTTCTTCAGGCCCATCATAAACGTAGGCAACATCACGTAAATAAACCGGAACACCATTTCTAACGCCTACAACTAACCGCGCAATCTCCTGTGCATTTGTTAAAAAAGACCCTGTAACAACTGCATAAGTAAGATTACCGCCTTCAATATTACCCGCAGGTAATTCAGCGTTCGCCGTTTTAATGGTTTGAGCAATTTGTGAAAGAGTAATGTCGTAACCGGTTAATCTTTCTGGTTTTACTTCAACCCTAATTTGTTCAGCTCGTCCACCAACAACAAAACCTTTACCTGTGTTCGGTACTTCTTCCAGTCGCTGTAAAACATCAAAACCAAGCGTGCGTAAATTACCATCGTCAACATCTTTCGACCAAAGTGTGACAGTAAGTGTTGGTACATCATCAATACTGACCGGTTTAACCAACGGCATTGCTACACCTGGCGGCATTAAATCCAGGTTTGAAAAAATCTTGTCATGGACTTTAACAATGGAATGCCCCATATCTTCGCCCACTTCAAAACGCACCGTAATAACACTGCCGCCGCGTTGGGTTGCCGAATAGACATGACGTACACCCGGTATCTCACTCATGATTCTACCGAGAGGATCGGTAACAAGACTTGTTACCTGCTTCGAAGATGCGCCTGCGTACTGCACATAAATATCAACCATCGGTACGGAAATTTTTGGATCTTCCTGACGAGGGGTAAAGAATAATCCCAAAATACCAATTGCAAGAAACGCCATCATTAACAAAGGTGTTACAGGTGAGTTTATAAATTGTTTTGTAATACGCCCGGCAATGCCTAAATCAGACGTTAACTCTTCTTCAACAGATTTATTATTTGTTTCGCTCATTCTTTTTGAGTATCCAATTTAATCCTAGAATTTATTTCTGCACTTGGTGTTCTATGCCAGAAGTCCAACCCGAAGCCATACCGGGTGATGGTTGAGCATAAATACGTTCACCTGTACGAATTCCGGATAAAACAGAAACATGTTCGTTATCGATAGCTTCTCCTAAACGTAATAAACGTAATTCAGATTTATTTTTATCGTTATGAACAAAGACAGCCGGCAGACTTCCTCGCCACACCACTGCCGATGTTGGGATAACAGGTAAAATATTAACGGGAGCATTAACATCAGGAATCATAACTTCGGCATACATTCCGGCACCACCAGGAATGCCTTCCGGCAAATCAAACTTAACTGTAACGGTATGACGGCTGCTGTCTGCCATCGGGTAAATTTGTGCAACACGAGCACTAACGCGTGTACTACCAATATCTAATACTGCTGGAACAACCATGTCCTGCTGTATACCGGACATAAGACGCGTTGGTACTTCAACTTTAATTTGTAAGTAACGAGCATCAGCAAATTTAAATAAAGCCTGTCCAGGTTGAACGGTATCTCCAACCTCAACCAAGCGTTTAACAACAACGCCACTAAAGGGCGCAACAGCCAAACTATCTCTTAACTTGGCATCAATTTCCTGAAGTTGAGATATCGCACCAATGTGTTGACTACGTGCCATACCTAACTGACTATTTTGTGTATAAAGATCTGCCTGCCGATCAAGTAAAGGATTACCCATTCCCATCGCACTTCCAAATGGGCGAGTAAATATTTGGTCAAACATAGACGGCAACGCCATGCCTGGCATCTTGCCTATATTGCGTGACTGAGGTGACCAAAATTCACGTGAATATTGCACTTGTGCATTTTGTACTGCTGACATCTGACCATTAATATTTGCTATCGCTTGTCGACGTTTTGCCTGCAAGTCATCATCATCAATTGCAGCAATGACTTGTCCTGGTTGAAACCAGTCACCTTCAATT
>JAUVGM010000295.1 GCA_030593785.1 Gammaproteobacteria bacterium
GCTAATTCATCTACTACGACAACGATATACGGTAAGGGTTGCAAATCGGCCACGGGTAATTCTGAGTCTTTAGGGTGTAACGGATCTTTAATGGGATCTTTCGCTTTAATCGCATCTTTTACTTTTTTGTTGAAGCCAACAATATTACGCACCTTTAACTTGGACATTAAAAGATAACGTTGATCCATTTCAGCAACACACCAACGCAAGGCATTAGCGGCTTCTTTCATATCAATAACCACAGGTGCCAATAAATGTGGAATACCATCATAGATTGAAAGTTCCAACATTTTTGGATCAATCATAATCATACGAACTTCATCTGGTGTTGAGTTATATAACAAACTCAAAATCATTGTGTTCAATGCGACAGATTTACCTGAACCTGTTGTACCTGCAACAAGTAAATGAGGCATTTTCGCAAGATCAGCGACTGCGGCAACACCACTAATGTCTTTGCCTAGCGCCAGAGTTAATGGTGATTTAGCATCGGCAAATATTTTGGAACTGATGATCTCACTCAAGCGAACAATTTCACGGTGTTCATTGGGGATCTCTAAACCAATGGTGGTTTTGCCTGGGATAACCTCAACAATACGTACACTAATCGCAGATAAAGAACGCGCAAGATCTTTTGCTAAGTTTGATATTTGACTACTTTTTGTTCCAGGAGATGGCTGTAATTCAAAACGAGTAATTATAGGACCAGGATGTACTGCAACGACTTCTGCATCAATATTAAAATCTTGTAATTTTATTTCAACTTGGTGTGAAATGGCCTTAAGTGCATCTTCAGACAAAACATGTTTACTTGGTGTTGCTACATCTAATAAAGATATTGAGGGTAATGTTCCATCTGAATCCGCAACAAAAAGTGAGGCCTGTTTTTCTTGTTGCACACGAGGACTTTGTTGAACTGGTTTGGGTTGAGGTTGTATAAACGGTTCTTTACGTTTTTGTTTTTTTGTTTCGTGGCGTTGCGCAGTCACTTTATATTGCTGATCGCGTTTCTTTTTCATTTGACGGGTTGTGTACAAGTCGTACAAACGCACAAAACTTTGTTTAAAAGTGTCCAGGAATTTTAAAGTAAATGATCCTGTTGTATCCATTAACCATAACCATGACAAATGAGTAAATAAGGTCACACCAGCAAAGAAGATTGATAGTAATAAAAGGGTTGCACCGATGATATTAAAGCCCTGCTCCATCCGGCCACCTAAAATATCACCTAAAATGCCCCCCGCATTTACTGGTAAAGGGCTCACAACAGTCGCATCGTGCATACTTGCTAATGCACAGCCAGCAAATAGGGTAAGAACAAAACCCAAAGAACGTAATGCGATACCCCGTTTATCGAAAACGTGTTCTTTTTGACGATCTTTGTAAATCAGCAATCCCGAGTACGCCACCATAATGGGGAAAAGGTATGCAAGGTAGCCAAACAACGAGAGAAAAATGTCTGAGATAAGTGCGCCCGTTGGACCACCTAGATTAGCGATATCTTTTTGAGCAGCGAGCCCACTATGTGACCAACCTGGATCTGATGCATCATAGGAAATAAGAGCTAAAAAGAAATATAAGGCTGCAAATCCAAAAATGAATAACGCGCCCTCTTTCAAACCACGAGTTATGTGGATTGCGAGTGGTTTTTTATCAGTAGTTGTTTGTCGTGCTTGTGCCACAAATGAATTCTTTATCGTTATTTTAGTTAATATAAATTATAGGATAACTTGTTAAGTTATTAATATTATTAGATTATTTCTATTTACAGACAAATGCAAGCAAGAATTAATATCTGCACAAGTATCTTACCGAAAAAGTCCGTTAAATGTGTCGATAAACACATCAATTAGGTCAAAGTTGTCAGAATAATCTCACCATTTTGCAGGTTAATACCGCTGCTTAGTTGAGTATCTGATTGCCAGTCAGCTTCGCAAAGACGGGCTACATACGGTAATAAAACTTTAGATAATGCCTGGGTCGCGGTTCGAGGTACGGCTCCCGGCATATTTGTTACACCAAAATGAATAACCTCTTCCCAAACAAAGGTTGGATTTTCATAGTTGGTCGGGTGAGTCGTTTCTATACACCCCCCCTGATCAACTGAGATATCAATAATGACACTGCCCGCTTTCATAGACTTTACTTGTTCGGCTGATACCAGGTGTGGCGCTTTGGCACTAGGAATTAACACTGCTCCTATTAGCAAGTCAGCTTCTTTTACAGCCTTGTCAATTTTCTCATCATCTGGAAACGCTGTGGTTACATTTCGACCAATGGATTCAAGTTTAATCTGTTTATCCTTATTCGGATCAAAAACCAATACATTTGCACCTAATGCCGATGCAATATGCGCGGCTCCTGTACCGGCTGTTCCACCACCTAAAATAACAACGTGGCCTCTTTCAGATCCGCTAACACCGCCCAATAAAATCCCTCGGCCTCCTTGAGGCTGATGTAGCAAATGGGTGCCAATCTGTACTGCAATACGCCCTGCAATATCACTCATGGGTGCTAAAAGTGGCAATTTCTTATTATCAGCCACACTTTCAAATGCAATGGCGGTTAAACCAATATTAAGTAGCTCTTGAGTCAATTCTGGAACGGCAGCTAAATGCAGGAATGAAAAGAGAATATGGTCTTTTCGAAGGTATTTTAGTTCTGCTTCTTGTGGTTCTTTAACTTTTACTATGAGTTTTGCGCGGTCATATAACGCTTTTGCTGAGCCACACACTGTCGCCCCAACATACAGGTATTCTGAATCAGGATAACCACTTAATACACCTGCATTTTGTTCAATAAAAACCTGATGCTTCCTATTTACTAATTCAGCGACAGCCTCAGGTGTTAAGGCTACTCGGCCTTCAAGTATTTTAATTTCGCGTGGGATACCAATTTCCATATTCAACCTTTACGTAGTTTTGTACTTTACGTACCATAGTACAAAACTTTTTGACCATTGTGTTGCCTCAGGAGTTGCATAATGAAAATCAGTCCACAAATTAATGAACAAAGAATAAACCTATTTACTAACCATATTTTAAATTATGAATTTCTGGAGTTTAGTCCATGAGTGAAACAAAGCATTGTCGTGTATTAATTATTGGTTCAGGTCCTGCGGGATACACTGCGGCCGTTTATGCTGCCCGAGCTAACTTAAACCCTGTAATGGTTACAGGTATGGAACAAGGTGGACAACTCATGACCACTACGGAAGTAGATAACTGGCCCGGCGATGTCGAAGGTTTACAGGGTCCCGCTTTAATGGAACGTATGAAAGAACATGCCGAACGCTTTAATACTGAAATAATTTTCGACACTATTAATAAAGCCGATTTAAGCAAACGTCCTTTTACTTTAACCGGCGATAATGCTGTGTATACCGCTGATGCCTTAATTTTGGCAACGGGTGCATCAGCGATGTACCTGGGGTTAGAGTCTGAAGAAGCGTTTAAAGGCCGTGGCGTTTCT
>JAUVGM010000204.1 GCA_030593785.1 Gammaproteobacteria bacterium
TTGTTTTGATTCTTCATCGCCTTTGCCATAATTCTCACTTCTAACATATTTCGAATACGGGTCATAAGTTCAACCCGATCAAATGGCTTTGCTAAAAAATCACGAGCCCCCAGTTCCAATGCTTTAATTCTGGATTCACGATCAATTTGAGCTGTTAATACAATAATGGGAGGATAATCGGGGTCAACTTCACGTATTTTGGATAAAACCTGGTAACCGTCCATTACCGGCATATTCAAATCCAATAAAACGAGATCGCTATTTTGTTCCAAATATATTGATTCAACCTGGGTAGGATCTGTTGTTGCAATTACATTAATATAACCTTCGATATCCAGCATTTTCTCTATTAAAGTAACATTTGCAGGCTGATCATCAACGATTAATATTTTCGCTTCTTTAATTGTTTTTTCTTCAGTCATTCTTCTTATTTAGCCAGGTAATAATTCAATCATCTATGACCTTTATCGGCACTGATAAGAATAATATTAGCTCTTTTCATTCATTTTAAATGAAAATTTCATATTGAAATATTTTTTAAATATACCCTAAATTTATACTTATTTTTTATACGTCATAAATTAAAAATGCGGGCTTTAAAGCCCGCATTTTCAACCTATTTTGCTAAGTAAAGTTAACGTTTCTTACGAAAACTTTTCTTTTTAGCCTTCTTTTTGGCTTTTTTCTTAGCAACCTTCTTTTTCGTTTTCTTCTTAGCAACTTTTTTCTTGCTCGAAGTCTTCTTCTTGGTTGTCTTTTTCTTTTTAGCCGTTTTCTTCTTACTTGTTGCTTTTTTCTTAGTGGCTTTTTTCTTTTTCGTTGTTTTCTTGGCAATTGTTTTAGCCGGAGCTTCAGCAACTGGCTCAGCAGCAAGATCTGATGCTTCTTTAGCTGCAGCTATGCCACTCGGTAAACTATTTAATACACGCTGAATTGCGGAGAAAATAGATTCAACTTCACCAACACCACGAACGGTGCGTAATTTTCCTTGCTTACGGAAATAATCAACTAAGGGTGCCGTTTCAGCTTCATAAACTTTCAATCGATTACCGATTGTTTCTTCATTATCATCTGCGCGATGCTCTAAACCACCGCCACATTTATCACAACGTCCTTCAATTCGAGGAGGAGAAGTATGAATATTAAACATTTGTCCACATGAACCACAGGTGCGACGACCGGTTAAACGTTGCATTAAAATATTAAATTCAACATCGATCAGTAATCCAGCTTGTAGCGGTTTATCCTCATCATCAAGCATGCTATCCAATGCTTCTGCTTGCGGAATATTGCGTGGGAAACCATCCAGAATAAAGCCATTTTGCGCATCACTTTCTGCAAGTCGCTCCTTAATCATGCCCAGCACAATGTCATCTGAAACAAGTTGTCCTGCGTCCATTGCTTGCTTTGCTTTCACTCCTAAAGGAGAGCCTGCTTTTACTGCTGCACGTAATGAATCACCAGTAGAAATCTGAGGAATGCCGTACTTGTCTACGAGTAATTTAGCTTGTGTACCTTTACCGCCACCTGGGGCACCTATTAATACGATTCTCATTGTTCTTATACTCCATTAAATCGGGGTTATTCTGACGTTTTAGTTAGGTTTGGATTTAGTTAATTCCAACACATTTCAATTAATAATATGCAATAAACATTAAAACTAATCGTTGATCTCCGTTAAGTCAATGCAAATGAGCTCAATTTTTGACGTCCTTTTACTATTTTGTGAAATTTGCATTCTCATATTATTGCCCCATATATGTGATGACCGCTACAGACATAGGCATCCTCAGCGCGGCTGATTAAAATCCACTTGATTATGTATTTTTTTCAGCATGCTGGTAGAATGGCCGACCTTTTTCTGCTTCTATCAGTAAGCAGCTCAATATGAATTAGCACGAGGATTAAACGCATGAATCTGGATAGAGTAAGTACCGGTAAAAATGTCCCGGATGAAATAAACGTTATTATTGAAATCCCTTCTCATAGTGATCCCGTTAAATATGAAGTCGACAAAGAAACCGGTGCCATGTTTGTTGACCGTTTTATGAATACCGCAATGCATTACCCGTGCAACTACGGCTATATTCCTCATACTCTTTCTGAAGATGGTGATCCAGTTGATGTCCTGGTTATTACCCCAATTCCATTAATCAGCGGTTCCGTCATTCAATGCCGTGTGGTTGGCATGTTAAGCATGGCAGACGAAGCGGGCCCGGACGCTAAATTACTTGCAGTGCCCATCACCAAGTTATGCAAAACATATAAAGATATGGAAAAGCCAGAAGATGTGCCGCAATTGTTACTTGATCAAATTAAGCACTTTTTTGAGCACTACAAAGACCTTGAAGAAGGTAAATGGGTAAAAGTTGAAGGCTGGTTAGCGGCTGATGCTGCAAAAGCTGAAATAACCTCGGCAATTCAACGTTTCCAGGATGCGCCTGAAAAACCTTGTTTTTAACTGATATATAAAACCGCGATAGAACATCACGAAGAAGAAAATAATGAAAGTTTGTATTGTTTCAGATAGTCACGATAATCGATTTTTACTTGCTGCTGCAGTAAAAGAGGCAAAAGAGCTCGGTGCGGAATCTGTTCTGCATTGTGGTGACGTGGTTGCTCCCACGACACTTAAAATATTAAACCCAATTGGTTTACCGGTGCATGTCATACATGGCAACAACACCGGTGATATGTTCAGCCTCTCTCGTTTATCACAAAATCCAGACAGTGTTGTCCAATATTATGGGCAAGATGCAGGCATTGAACTGGCTGGGAAGAAGATCTTCATGGTGCACTACCCTCATTATGCTAAGGCTATGGCAACCACTGGCGATTGGGATATTGTTATGTGTGGACATGACCATAAAGCCAGTGTTCATGAGATCAAAAATGTTAAGGATTCGACAACCCTATATATTAATCCCGGCACCGTTGGCGGCGTAGGTCATGCGCCAACTTATATAATGGCAGATCTTGAAACAATGGAATTTGAAATTCGTGAAGTACCTGTTGATGATGAACTCAGCTACAACAAAGTCCCTGTTTCAAAACACAGTTAATACGTATCTATCACGCTAGGTATTTTTCTCAACCCATCGGGTATCTTCTTTAAGACTTTCTTTTTTCCAGAAAGGCGCTCGGGACTTTAACTCTTCCATCAAATACCGGCTGGCATCAAAGGCCTCAGCCCGGTGAGCCGACCAGACAGCTACTAACACAATCGGATCATTAGGCAACATTTCACCCACTCGGTGAACAATTAACGAATCCAGAATATCCCATTTATCGGCCGCTTCTTGACTGATTTTTTGTAGATATTTTTCTGTCATCCCTGGGTAATGCTCTAATGTCATGACTGTTACATCATCACCCTGGTTAAATTCACGCATACTGCCAACAAACACCGCGGTAGCACCGTATTTTCCAGAAAAATCTGCCGCTGCCTGATATTCAAGCAATCGTTGGTACGGTTCAAAGGGTGCGTCCTTTATTTCAATCAACATGCTCAGCCACCCGTAACCGGAGGAAAAAAGGCAACCTCGTCACCCGCTTTAATGGGATGAGTTGCTTCAACATAGTCCATATTGACCGCCATTAACGTATTTTCAGGCATAGCCATATTATTTGTTGCCTTGTTCCAGGCTTCAATAACCGTTTTCGTATCCGATTCGCTCGTCTCAGCGTCACCTTGGCCAACATGTTCACGTAAGCTGGCAAAAAATTTTATTGTGATTACAGCATTAGACATAAAAAGTACTTTCTCTGATTTGCGTATTTAATCTTGCAAGCCTATCATGATTTAACCTTTGAATGAACCAAGCAGAATTTACATAACTTATTGATATATAAGGACTAGCATGTCGGAATTAACCCATTTTAATGAACAAGGCAAAGCCCACATGGTGGACGTTGGAGAGAAAAGTGAAACACATCGCGTCGCTATATGTGAAGGCACCATCACCATGCAAGCCGAAACGCTGGAAAAAATATTACAAGGCGATCATAGAAAAGGAGATGTGCTTGGTATCGCGCGTATTGCTGGAATTATGGCTTCAAAAAGAACCGCAGATCTCATCCCTTTATGCCACCCGCTCATGCTCACCCATGTTGATCTCGATTTTGTTCCTGACAAAGAAAACAACAGCATTTACTGTACTTGCCAGGTAGAAACACGTGGCCAGACAGGCGTTGAAATGGAGGCACTTACAGCCATCCAAGTGGCATTATTGACCATATACGATATGTGCAAAGCCGTCGACAGAGGCATGACGATGGGTAATATCCGGTTAATAGAAAAAAAAGGCGGGAAATCTGGCCATTGGCAAGCTTAATTAGAAATAAACTTTATAAAATACAGATTATTTTTCAAAATTGTTAACTTTGTTAACTATTTTGTTCTACTATTAATGCATGATTACAACATAGTTTTCATTTCTATCACCTTTATCAAGTAGTTAGGAGTTAGACCATGCATCTTCGTTTTACCCCCAAAACATTTCCCATATTTCAAATTTTATTCGCATTTTTATTAATACTATCACTGAGTCTGCCATTATCGGCAAACCAAGGTGATTGGGTTTTGGTTGAACGTTTCGATAAGCAGCTGGCTGCGGCGAAGGTAGGTAAGCTTAAAGCTATGTATGACGTTGGTAGACTCTACGAACGTGGGCGTGGTGTAGACAAGAATTTAGCTGAAGCCACTAAGTGGTATAAAAAGGCATCCGGTTCAGGGCAACATAATGCGCAGGCAAGGCTGGGTATTATGTATTTTGAAGGACGCGGCGTTAAACAAAATTATCAAAAAGCACTGCAATTATTAAATGTCGCAGCCAGAAATAAAGTACCCAGCGCACAATTTCAACTCGCAAATATGTATGAATTAGG
>JAUVGM010000287.1 GCA_030593785.1 Gammaproteobacteria bacterium
CTCTCGACTTGTTTAACATATCAATAATATTCATACCTTTGTTTGCCAATGCTGATGAAATCTGACCAATCATATCAGGAACATTACTGTTCACTATTGTTACACGATGCCCTTCAGTACGTGGCAACTTAACAGCAGGAAAATTTACTGAGTTTTTGATATTACCGTTTTCAAGATAATCCTTAATTTGTTGCGCAACCATAATGGCACAATTATCTTCTGCTTCACCTGTTGAAGCACCAAGATGCGGTAAAGTAATTACACGTTCATGATTTTTCAAAAGGTTACTTGGGAAATCACAAACATAAGAATAAACCTTGCCTGATTTAATCGCCGCCGATACTGCTTCGTCATCAATAATACCGTTACGTGCAAAGTTAAGAATAACAACATTGTCTTTCATTAACTTTAAACGTTCTGCATTGATCATATTTGTTGTTGCTTCAATCAATGGAACATGAAAAGTAATGAAATCTACTTTACCAATCATTTCCTCAATGCTGTTTGCCTGCTCAACTTCTGATGATAACTGCCATGCACCTTCTACTGTGATACCAGGATCAAAGCCAATAACATTCATACCAAGATCTATAGCTGCATTAGCAACATAACGACCAATCGCACCTAAACCAACGACGCCTAAAGTACGTCCTGGCAACTCAAAACCACCAAAATTTTTCTTGCCGGCTTCAACGTCTTTACTAATAACTTCATCGGTGCCTTCAAGGTTACGAGCGAAATCCCATGCCTGACCAAGATTACGACAAGCCATTAACATGCCTGCGATTACTAGTTCTTTTACAGCGTTAGCATTTGCACCAGGGGCATTAAAAACAACGACACCTTTTTCAGACATTTTATCGACAGGAATATTATTTACACCTGCGCCGGCACGGCCAACCGCTTTTAAGCTTTCAGGAATATCCATGTCATGCATTTTAAAAGAGCGTAATAAAATAGCATCTGGATGTTGAATTTCAGATGCGATTTCGTAATTGTCACGAGGCAGTTTTTCCAAGCCTGCAACAGAAATATTATTTAACGTTAAAATCTTATTCATTTTTATGACTCTATTATTTTATGATTATTATTCAGCTTTAACCGTGTTATCCGTGTTTCGTTGCAAACTCAGCCATAAACTTAACTAACGCATCAACACCCTCTTCTGGCATTGCGTTATAGATACTGGCACGCATACCACCGACTGAACGATGACCTTTAAGCGTGACCAGCTTTTGTTTTGCCGCTTCTTCAAGGAATTCTTTATCTAACTCAGCATCTTTTAATGTAAAAGGAACATTCATCCATGAACGGTTATTAACTGCTACAGGACTACCATAGAAATCAGAACCATCAATTGCTGCGTATAACTTACCGGCTTTGCGTTCATTGATTTCAGCAATCTTAGTCAAACCACCTTGTTGTTTGATCCAATCAAAAACCAACCCAGCAAGATACCAGGCATAGGTTGGTGGTGTGTTTGACATAGAACCATTATCAGCATGTGTTTTGTAATCAAACATGCTTGGTGTTCCATCAATCGTTTCGCCAATTAAATCTTTACGTACGATAACGACTGTTAAACCAGCAGGACCAATATTCTTTTGTGCACCAGCATAGATAACGGCAAATTTAGAAACGTCAATCGGGCGAGATAAAATAGTTGAAGACATATCTGCTACTAATGGCACGCCATTCGTTTCTGGAATGTAATCAAACTCAACACCACCAATGGTTTCATTTGGTGTGTAATGCACATAAGCCGCATCAGGGTTTAATTTTAATTCTGCTTGAGAAGGTGCATTTGAAAACTTTCCTTCTTCCGTTGTCGCAGCAATATTCACATCACAATATTTTTTAGCTTCTGCAATCGCTTTTTTAGACCAGGCGCCAGTATTAATGTAATCCGCCGTTTTCTTACCGCGTAACAAATTCATAGGTACCATCGCAAACTGACTGCTCGCACCACCTTGCAAGAATAAAATTTCATGAGTATCTGGAATAGCCATCACTTCACGTAAATCTGCCATCGCTTTATCAGCAATCGACATGTAATCTTTACCACGATGACTCATTTCCATCGTAGACATACCTGTGCCATTCCAATCTAACATTTCAGATTGTGCTTTTTCTAAAACAGCTTGTGGGATCATTGCTGGACCCGCACTAAAATTAAAAACTCGAGACATTGCTACTTACTCCAACTTATTATTTATTATATCTCTCACCCTTGATACTACCGTCCCCTCCCCTTCAAGGGGAGGGCTAGGGAGGGGTGATCTATTAAAGCTTATTCTTCTGACTCAGTATCAGTATTCGTAGAACTTGTTTCTGTGTCACCTTCTCCAAGTTCAACTTCTTCACCATCTTCGGTTTTGATATTTGCGATACGCGCCATACCAGTCAAAGTTTCATCTTTACCTAAGCGAATCAAACGTACACCTTGTGTATTGCGACCCATCACCGAAACTTCTTCTACGCGAGTACGAACTAAAGTACCACCACTGGTGATCAACATCATTTCATCATCGTCTTGTACTAATTCAGCACCCGTTACATCACCATTTCGATCCGTTGTTTGTACAGAGATAACACCCTGACCACCACGGCCATGACGAGGATAGTCTTCCATTGCCGTACGTTTACCATAACCATGTTCAGTTGTGGTGAGTACTGAACCTTCGTGAGCAATGATTAATGAAATAACTTTTTGTTCGTCTTTTAACTTAATACCGCGAACACCACCGGCACTTCGACCCATGGCACGAACATCACTTTCATTAAAGCAAATCGCTTTACCACTTGAGCTGCAAAGTAATACATCCTGGTTGCCATCAGTCAATTCAACACCAACCAACTTATCACCTTCTTTTAAATCAACCGCAATAATGCCGGATGCACGTGGACGTGAGAATTCTTTTAATGATGTTTTCTTCACCGTACCATTCGCTGTTGCGAAGAAGACAAACTTATCTTCTTCGTATTCACGAATTGGTAATACCGCATTAATACGTTCATCTTTATCAAGCGGCAACAAGTTAATAATTGGACGGCCACGTGCAGTACGACTTGCTTGTGGTACTTCAAAGACTTTCAACCAATACACTTTACCTTTACTAGAGAAGCAAAGGATGGTGTCATGGGTGCTGGCAACAAATAGCTTATCAACAAAATCTTCATCTTTAACAGATGTTGCTGCTTTGCCGCGGCCACCACGACGTTGCGCAGAGTAAACCGTAATCGGTTGAGCTTTTGCATAACCTTCATGCGAAAGCGTTACCACAACATCTTCTTCAGTAATCAAATCTTCTATGCTTAGATCTTCTTGAGATGAAATGATTTCAGTACGACGTTCATCTCCATACTGAACTTTAATTTCATTAAGTTCTTCAACGATGATTTCCATTAAACGATCAGCGCTGCTTAAAATAAATAACAATTCAGCAATTATTTTTAATAACTCTTCAAACTCAGCAATGATTTTATCTTGTTCAAGCCCGGTTAAACGATGCAAACGCATATCTAAAATAGCTTGAGCCTGGGTTTCAGAAAAATGATATAGACCATCAATCA
>JAUVGM010000212.1 GCA_030593785.1 Gammaproteobacteria bacterium
GCAGCTATCGTGAGAAACCGACGTTTGCCGTTATCGACGCCATCTGTCATTAGAAATCTCCCAAACTCGTTTCGAACTACCAGTGTTTCTGTCAGTCCCATTTGATTAGCGTTATAAAGCGCAGAAGTGCTCTGGATTTACACCAAAACACCTAAATTTTTTGGCGAGCGTATTCTGGCCGATCGCAGCCAGTTGGTCAAGGTGAGTCAAATAATTCCCAGTAGTTCAATAGGTTATGCAGGATTTGGAATATCGATAAATTTATGGGTAATTCCGAAATGAGAGGCTAAATGTTCACCGAAAGCCTGAACGCCATAACGTTCAGTAGCATGATGGCCCGCAGCATAAAAATGGATGCCATTTTCATGTGCGATATGCATGGTTTGTTCTGATATCTCACCCGTTAAGTAAGCATCCACCCCCAGCTCTGCTGCTGCTTCAATATAACCTTGTGCAGCGCCACTGCACCATGCAACCGTCTGAATTTCTTCACTATTTTCGCCAATATGTAAAACTTCACGCCCCAGTGCAGCAGTAATCTCTTTACTAAAATCGACTGCCGACATTGGGCTTTTTAAGCGCCCATACATTCCCACCGCATCATTAGTCGATGGAAAGCTCCCTGCAATTTCCAACCCCAGTATTTCAGCTAATTTAGCGTTATTTCCATACAAAGGATGAGCATCCAGCGGTAAATGATAAGCAAGTAAATTAATCCCGGAATCAATCAAACTACGCACACGATTGTATTTCAGGCCGATAATCCGTGCATCTTCACCCTTCCAGAAATAACCATGATGAACCAGCAATACATCCGCTTTTTCTTTAATGGCAGCGTCAATAAGTGCCTGACTCGCAGTAACACCGGAAATGATTTTTTTAACTTCAGATTTACCCTCTACCTGTAATCCATTTGGACAATAATCCTGAAACCGTTCTATCTCGAGAACATTATTAGAATAATTGAGCAAATCTTTTAATTGGATCATGTTTGCTATGCCTTCCTAGGTTAAGATCACGGGTAAATATTTAGTTTAACGGAATTTCTAATGCGTGTTACCAAACTTATTACATTTATTATTCAATTTGCCACTATTGGTTTAGCGGCTGCTTTTCTTATTTTATATTTTCAGTCTGAAAAAGAGAAAGCTACGAATGAGGGCATCACACAAATAGATACTGAGGTTGTTGAACTTATTCAATCGGCTAGAACTACACCTGCAACCCCTGTTACTTCATATGCTTTGGCGGTAAAAAATGCTGCACCTGCCGTGGTGAATATTCAAAGCACTAAAATTGTCACTGAAGAGCAACACCCCTTACTGAATGATCCTGCGTTTAAACAGCTATTCGGTGACAGAATGGGGGAACCACGTAAAAAAATGGAGTTTAGCCTTGGCTCTGGTGTCATCATTAGCCCGCAAGGATATATTCTTACCAACCATCATGTCATCAAAGCTGCGGACGAAATTCTGGTTGCATTAAAAGATGGTCGAACCTCGATTGCGACCGTTGTAGGCACTGATCCAGATACTGACCTTGCCGTACTTAAAATAAAATTAGACAACCTTCCTGCTATCACTCTCAGTAAAATTAATGAAATTGAAGTCGGGGAAGTTGTTCTTGCTATTGGTAATCCATTTGGTGTTGGACAAACAGTAACTTCCGGTATTATCAGTGCCACAGGACGAAACATGTTAGGTATTAATACCTTTGAAAACTTTATTCAAACTGATGCTGCGATTAACCCGGGTAACTCAGGTGGCGCACTGATAAATTCTTATGGCGAACTCATTGGTATTAATACCGCAATTTATTCTAAAAGTGGTGGTTCACAAGGTATTGGTTTTGCAATTCCATTAAGTTTAGCAACTAATGTTTTAACTCAAATTATTGAATTCGGACATGTGAAACGTGGCTGGTTAGGTGTCGCAATTCAAGATATGAATGCAGAATTAGCAAAATCATTTGAGATGGAAAGTATCTACGGAGTTATTGTAAATGGTATTGCTAAAACAGGGCCAGCAGATAAAGCCGGTATTAAACCAGGTAGCGTTATTACGCATATCAATGGGACAGAAGTTGGAAATACACGACACTTATTAAACTTAGTTAGCCAAGTAAAACCGGGGAATCCCATTTCAATTAAAGGCATTAATCAGAAAGGAAGTTTTTCGACTAAAGCAACGGTTATACAACGACCTACACAAGAAGAATAATTCCATTCTTTACGTCATTCCCGCGTGCTTTTAGCGGGAATGACGGCTTATTCCAGGGTAGCTTTAAATAATTCTAAAAACTTTTTATTTTCTTCAGCTGTACCAACTGTAATACGTAGACAATTTTTTAATAACCCACCCGCAGGATTTAAATTTTTAATTAAAACCCCCTGCTCTTTTAAACTATTAAATATTCTATCTGCTTCACCATCTTGAACGCGAGCAAGAATAAAGTTTGCCTGGCTAGAATAAGGTGTAATATTTTCTATTTGAGATAACTCTTTAAATAATATTTCTCTATCGTTACAAATCTGTTGTGTTTGTTTATCTAATACATGTCTGTTTTTAATAGCAAACTCAGCACTCGCTTGAGTAAGAATATTTATATTGTAAGGCAAGCGAACTTTATCAAACTCATTTAACCATTCTGCTTTACCTGCTAACAACCCTAAACGTAAACCCGCTAAGCCCATTTTAGAAACAGTGCGCATGACTAATAAGTTATCGTATTCTTTTAACATTGGCATAAAACTTTTTTCTGCAAAAGCATGATAAGCCTCATCAACAACGACAACACCTGGTGCCGCATCAATAATATTTCGAATGGTTTGTTCATCGAATAAATTACTGGTTGGATTATTTGGATAAGCTAAAAATATAACAGCGGGTTGATGTTCTTTTATTGCCGCAAGAAATTTTGCTTCATCAATAGAGAAATCTTCTTTTAATGGCATTGCAACGTAAGGCATATCCATAAACGTTGCAATCATTTTATACATCACAAAACCAGGATCAACAGACAAGACAACTTTATCTTTACCCGCTAACGCCATCATGATCATTTGAATTAATTCATCAGAACCATTACCCAATAAAATCTCAGATTCATTAGGGACTTCCATCGACTCACGTAAATGTTCTTTTAAAACACGCGCCCCCGGATCAGGGTAACGATTAAGCTCAACATCACGAATAACCTCTAACCATTCATTGGTTAAATCTTCAGGCCATTGATAAGGATTTTCCATGGCATCAAGTTTAATGGTGTCTGCTGAGTCAGGCACATGGTAAGCAGATAACGCCCTTATTTCTGGCCGGACAAAATGCTCAACTTTTTCTGATAGTTCTGTTTTATGATTCATATTCGTAGTTTCTTGGTAATAAACATCAAGGCCATATAGGATTTTGTATTTTACAGTAGATTAGTCTGCTTCGCCGGATTAAATAACCCTGCTTGATTTAATATAAATTCCAGATTTAATATAAATTCCAACGTTAATTACCTTGCCAGCTAAATTATCTATTTTCGGTCTCAACATGTAATGAACGCCCATCTCCCCGGCCCTGATCATCAATGACCCGAACAAGATATTGACCCGGCTTAGCAGGCCAGAACAAAGCTTTACCCGGTTTGCTTGTGCCAATAAAACTCTCATCAATAAACCAGTAAAGTTTTTTAACATCACTATCACTCACCGCCATAAATGGAATTTTCTGTTTTTTATCCGGGCGAAATTGATAGCTCAACATAGTACGGGGAGAAGTAATCATCGGCTTCTTACCCTGTTGGCTAATCTGATCAATATCACAGTCAGGATGATAAGGGGGCGGAACCCGACGTGGTATACCCGCCTTCTTAAAAATATTTAATAAATCAGATGACCAGAACTCGTATATCTTTTCGCTGGTATTTTTCACACGCTGATTACAGGCACGTAATCCTGTCTTTTCTTCAATATAAACAGGTCGATGGATCTGGCATTTATCAATCGGTGACACACCGGGAATAAACCAGGTATGTTTTTTATGCTTGCAATAACGTGTCGGTAACTGACCCGATATTGCACACACTTCAACAGGCTCAACAGATAAAGGTGGAATTTGTTTTGGCACGGTAAAGTTCTGTTGTTCAGAACGAATCGCATTCACGATACGAAAAAATAAAGGCGCAGCCGCCTGGCGTCCAACAAACGCCGGGTTGCCATGCCCATCAAAATTACCCACCCAAACCGCTAATACATAATGCCCAAATATCCCCACCGACCAGGCATCACGATACGCATACGATGTGCCCGTTTTCCAGTACACGGGCAACGGTTTTTTTAACCATTCATTTTTAAAGCCCTGTTTAGGTGGCAGGTTATGTTGCAACATATCCAGCATCATAAAACTGGTCGCATCACTTAAAAGTTGCGTGCCTTCTTCTTTTTCTTCAGTCGATAACCACCGTAGTTTTTTATGCTTGCCTTTATTTGCCAGGGTCGCATAAAGTCCGACGAGTTCATCCATCCGTACTTCCGCACCACCAAGCACCAACGCTAAACCATAATGCTTTCGACTTTGCGGTAGATTAACCTTTGCGCTTTTCATAAAGTCATAAAGATCAGAATTTTTAAGTAAAGTGGCAACATGAATCGCCGGAATATTACGACTCCGGTTTAAAGATTCCTGCACCGTAATCGGCCCCGAGAATTCTTCATCAAAATTTTCAGGATTATAATTACCAAAACTTGTCGGAGC
>JAUVGM010000289.1 GCA_030593785.1 Gammaproteobacteria bacterium
GGCCTTGGAAATGACTTTGTCGTTATTGATGCCATTAATCAGGATATTGATCTTTCAGAAGATCAGGTACGTTATCTTGCCGATCGGCATTTTGGCGTAGGCTGTGATCAACTGCTACTGGTTGAAGCCGCTGAAACAGACGATGTTGATTTTGTTTATCGTATTTTTAATGCTGATGGTGTTGAGGTTGAACAGTGCGGCAATGGGGCGCGTTGTTTTGCTGTGTTTGTGCGCGAAAAAGGCTTAACGGATAAAGATCTTATTCGCGTTGAAACAGCATCGGGTGTTATTGAGCTACATGTTCAGGATGATGGCCAAATCATGGTGGACATGGGCGTGCCTGAATTTAGTCCCTGGAATATCCCTTTTAATGCTGATACACGTCTGAATGAATATTCGCTGGATGTGAACGGGCAAATGCTAAAAATCGGTGCTGTTTCGATGGGTAATCCTCATGCAGTGACGATAGTCGATAATATAGAAACTGCTGCGGTTGATGAGCTGGGCGCAGGCATTGAAAATCATCCTCTTTTCCCTAACCGGGTAAATGCCGGTTTTATGCAAATTATTGATGAAACTCATATTCGCTTACGGGTATTTGAACGTGGTGCAGGTGAAACATTGGCCTGTGGTACGGGGGCATGTGCTGCTGTCGCGGTTGGCTATTTACAGGGGCATTTATCGAATCACGTTCAGGTTGATTTATCAGGCGGAAGCTTACAAATCAGTTGGCAAGGAGAGGCTTCGCCCGTTATGATGACGGGGCCCGCAACCACTGTTTTTGAAGGTAAAATAACGGTATGAGTTCTCAAGATCACAAAGCAAAAGACACTGAATTTGAACATGAGATGATGCGTTACTTACGTGATCATCCGGCCTTTTTTGAAACGCATCAGGATGTTCTGGCAGGTATGGTATTAACACATGAATCGGGTCCTGCGGTTTCATTAATTGAACGTCAGGTGCAGATTTTACGTGAGCAAAAAGAAGAACAAAAAAGAAAATTACAAAGTTTAATTAGTACTGCACACAACAACGAAAAATTAAACAATAATGTAAATGCATTAATTTTGGAATTGCTCGATGCTGATTCATTAGATGAAGTTTTAAAAGTCATTGAGCAACGAATTCGTGCCGACTTTGAAGCGGATGCCATTGTGGTAAAACTTTTAGCCTCGGGTAATGACGTTTTAAAAGAACATGAAGAACTCACTGCGTGGCAACAGCCAGCATTGGTGATTGGTGAAAAAGTGATGACCGCAAGGCAGCCTGTATGCGGCTCGTTTAATTCAGAACAAATGCAGGCATTATTTGATGATGCAGATATTCAATCAGCCGGTATCGTGCCTTTAGCAAAAGACAAGAATAGTAAAAATTGCTATGGCATTATCGCAATCGGCAGTTATGACCCACAACGTTTTCGTGCAGACATGGGCACGCTTTTTCTTTCATTATTAGGTCAGGTTTTAACGCGTATTCTTAAACGCCATTTGGAAGAATAAAAATGAACGATTCAGCAATGAAATGGATAGATTCATTTCTTGCTAAGTTGCGTAATGAACGTAACTACTCCCCACATACTTTAAAAAGCTATTCTCGTGACCTTCAATCATTGATCGCCTTTTGTGATGAACAAGAAATCACAGGTTGGAATGATATCGATGATCAATTAATCCGCTCACTTATTTCAAAGCGACATAGACAGGGTTTGAGTGGCGCTAGTTTACAACGTGTTTTATCAACCTTCCGCTCATTCTTTAAATATTTGTTGATTGAAAATATTGTAAAAAATAATCCAGCACAAAATATTCAGGCACCTAAGACAAGTCGCAAATTACCCTCAACGCTAGATGTTGATAGTGTTTCACGTTTAGTTGAAATTAAAGGTGATGATGTTGAAACGGTAAGAGACCGCGCTATGCTGGAGCTTTTTTATTCCTCTGGTTTGCGTTTGTCAGAACTTTCTTCGCTAGATAGCCGTGATGGAAAAAGCTGTTTGTCAGGGTTGATTCGTGTGAAAGGTAAAGGTGATAAAGAACGAGAGATACCTGTTGGTGAAAAAGCGCTTACAGCAATGAAAGCCTGGCTTGCCCGACGAGCGGAATTAGCGAATGAAAATGAATCGGCTTTGTTTGTTGGTAAGCAGGGTAAACGGATTCATAATTCCGTTATACAAAAACGGCTAAAATATTGGGCACAAAAACAAGGGATTGATATGAACGTCTTTCCTCACTTATTACGTCATTCATTTGCCAGCCACATGCTGGAGTCGAGTGGCGATTTGCGTGCAGTGCAGGAATTACTGGGCCATGCGGATATATCGACAACACAAATTTATACCCATCTCGATTTTCAACATTTAGCCAAGGTGTATGACGCTGCGCATCCACGAGCTAAACTGACAAAAAAATAGTTGCCACTCATAACCACATATTAATGGGCGAAGCTATCTCTCGTGTAGGTTGGAGGATCCAACATTATGGATTGTTGGTTCCGTCGCTCTACTCCTTGTGAACCCACCTGCTGAAGAATATAGATTCCGGCTCGCGCTTTGCTTGGCCGGAATGACAAAAGTGGTAGTGTGTTAAAGAAAGGTACCGGAGTCACTTTGGTTTAGAAAACTAAAGTTTGTGTTAGTTTAAGGCACATTGAGAGTAAATGCTGTCAAATAAGGGTGACTCCAGTACCTTTAGATGATTTACGAGAACAGTAGTGCGCTATCATGCTATAAAAGTATTTAGAAAAGCGCATCATTCCCGCATGTTCTCAGCGGGAATCCACATTTAAATTTTCCACGGAGGGAAAATCAATGAATAAAACACTCATCTATGTAGTGCTCCTTACTATCCACTCACCTCAGTTGGTAGCAGCTAAAAGCCAAAAAGAGGTATATATCGAAACTGCTTCCCAGTTCCAACGCTGGTGTAAAAACCTTTCATACCACTATTTCAGACAAAAAAAGCAAACGCCCTATAACTGGTCGGCCTCTACTATTCGGCAGCTTAACGACTACCAAACCTCGGGTAACTGGAAAGTCGATAACATCGAGAAGAAGGTATTTTGCCAAATTCGAAAGGGTAAAAAGGCAAAAAGGACTAAATTGGAAATTCACTAATTTTATAAGTCTATGTTTTATATGTGATTAATGAAATTAACTTAGTGAATAATGAATATTTAATTGATTATTCATTATTCATGATCTATAAATACGGTTGAGATTTAGACGATCTTGTTAAATCGAGTTAAACCTGGAAGAGAATCATGACAGAAGAAATTAGTACACGAATTTTAGATGCTGCTGAAGCACGTTTTAGAACATACGGATTTGGTAAAACGACAATGGCAGAAATAGCGGCAGACACGGATATGTCGACCGCAAATTTATATCGCTTTTATGAAAATAAGTTAGCGATCGGTTCAGCAATGGCGGATCGCTGTTTTAGTAATCGCACTGCAATTTTAACTGAAATTATCAGTCGAGCTGGAATTTCTGAAGCTGAACGTCTGGAAATTTTTGTTCTTGGCATGCTGGAGTACGGACATGGTCAGTTCAGCAATG
>JAUVGM010000138.1 GCA_030593785.1 Gammaproteobacteria bacterium
TAAGATTATCACTGAGTTAGTCAAACAAGTTGGGCTAACTCACCATGAATTCAGAAGCCGAAATCACACTGCCAGCCATGAAGCTCATGATTACTATATTCGTGGTAACGCCTTATATACATCTATATCTAAAGAAGGAAATAGTTTGGCGAGGGAAATGTTTTTAAAGGCGATAGAAATAGACCCAATTTTTTCCAGTGCCTATAGTGCAATTGCATTAACCTATATTGATGACTATCGACGAAAATGGGGAGAAGATCACTTAAGTGCTGTCGAACATGCATTTGAATATGCTAATAAAGCAATAATCATTGATAAAACTAATGCCGTTGCTCATGTGGTACTTGCATACGCTCAGCTTTATGGCAGAAAACAACCAGAAAAATCTATTATTTCTGCTCGGCAAGCAATTAAACTCTATCCTAACTATGCAGATGCCTATGCCATTATTGGCTCTGCCTATTCCTTTGTAGATCGTTCAGTTGATGCGATTCGCATTAACAAACACGCCATCCGTCTTAACCCAACTTCCAGTTATATTTACTTATCCAATCTAGGTCGTGATTATTATTTTCTGAAACGTCAGGATAAAGCGATAGAAAGTCTGCAGGATGCTACTTTCCGTAATGAAAATTATCTTAATGCTCACCTTTACCTCGCAGCAACCTATGCAAGCATTGATCAAATAGATGATGCTAATTGGGAAATGGAAAAAATCCTTATACTAGATCCGGAATTCTCTCTTAAATACTGGGCCAAAACACAGCCTTATAAATCAAAAACACGTCTTGCTCGTATGGTGGCTGATTTACGTAAAGCAGGCTTACCGGATTAAAACTGAATATCGAACTTTTAAAAAATAACCCGCCGAAGCGGGTTATAAATTTTTATGGATTATATTTAACTATATTAAACTGCTCGAGATGTTTTTTCGTTTTAGGATTAAACAAAATATGCAGCATGGCAT
Organism: Gammaproteobacteria bacterium; assembly: GCA_030593785.1. Taxonomy (GTDB): domain Bacteria; phylum Pseudomonadota; class Gammaproteobacteria; order UBA6429; family Thiohalophilaceae; genus JAGLTQ01. The sequence continues at coordinate 968 of JAUVGM010000138.1, forward strand.
GCATAACATAGATTTGCTTATTTCGTAATGTGCCAGTGGTTGCAAAAACATCACCGGTATCTGCCTCACCGATGACGGAGGCTGAGGCCCAATTGTCATTACTTGATAATTTAATTACCGCGTTAGTTGCTGTTGAAGCGGGAACACCAACATGGGCATTATTATTAGCAATTACGTTCAATGAACCGTCTATTCCCCAAATCAATCCATCTGCACCAAAGATTTTCTTTTTTAATTTGACTTCAGTAAACGCGCCGGGATTATTTTTTGGAATCTTGAATAACTGTCCTGAATTCATTTTATCTACAATAAGATAATCATCCTTTACGACAATGCCGTTCAGATTAAAACTTTTACCACTGAATGTTTTGTCGTTAATTAAAACCGAAGATTCATAATTAACATCCACTTTATAAATGATAGGTGAGAAACTATCTGTAATATATGCTGTGCCATCTTTGTCGATAGCAATATCATTACAGAAGTGTCCTCCATCAAGACCTTTAGCCAGATCAACGTATTTAATCAGCCTACCGGTGGAGAGTTGGAATACAGCCAGAGCAGCCAGTTTTCCAGTGGTTGCAGGGCTCGATTTTTCAGCTGCACCGGGATCTGAATTACATACCAAAACTCGATCACGCATCTCATCAATTTTAATACCAACCGATGAGACCATTCGTGAATCTTTTGCAAAGACCCAATAGCTTCCGTCATCCTTAACTGAGCCGATTTCGCCTTTACGAATAGATGTCACCAAAAATCGCTTATTGGTCGCATCCCAGCCAACCCCCTCAGGATAAAGGGTCGAACTATTAAATTTCACCACATCAGGTGTCGATGTGACATTATTTCCTTTGCATGCACCTAGTGCCGCTGCAAGAGTAATAATAAAAAATAATTTACTTATATTGTTCATCAGATACTCCTTATTCTTGCTTGTTATCAAACGAGACATGCTTTAAACATGCAGCCTTATTACCTTTATTGTTTCTAAACAGTAAATTCATACTAGCAGAGATATTTATAAAAGTTATTAGGAAGATATTAAGAAGTTATTAAATCGCTATTGCAGAAATAAATGGGGGCAGAGCACAGTTATTGTAAGAGTACTTCCTCACATTGTTTAGCCACAATGCTTAGGGTGTATTGTGTTCTCCTTCTGACCCCACTTATTTGCTTTATTTATTGCTTCATGATTTTTGTTAACCGTACATTTAACCCATTAACCAATTCATCCTGTTTACCATTATAGAAATGATTAGCTCCTTCAATTTTTAATTGTTGGTAGTGGCCTTGGTGTATTTTATTGCCTAGGGGATTTCTTACAATAATGGCCTCCAGTACTGGTTTAAGATCTTCACTGCCATACACATCTATGATCCTCACATTTTTAATTTTTTTAAAATGTTTCAGGCTATCCATGTTGGTTACCTTGGGCATACCAAACCCTCCGCTTAACATTGCGAATACTTTTACAGTAGGATCATTTTTTGTAGACAAGTAATAAGAAGCCATGGTTACACCTGTACTGTGCCCAAGAAGTACAATATTTCGGATACCTTTTCTTTTTAGAAACTCAATACCTGCCTGAATACGTGCGGGGACTTCCTGGTATAAGGGACTGTATTCCTCTTCTTTCGCTTCATTGTTGAGTACTGGCATTTGTAACGAGAGAGTATGCCAACCGAGGTCTGGCAGTTCTGTACGTAAAGGTTCGATCACATCAGGCCATGCGGGATGCACTCCGATTCCATGCAAAATAATCACGGCACCTTTTGAGTAGTCTGTTGCGGGTTCAGCATATAATCCTAAAAACTCTACGCCATCTGCTTTAAGCTTGATGTCCTCACCTACCATAAGGCTATCGACAATTTGATTTTCCCAACGTTTTTCTTTAGCAAGATCTGATTTGCTCGCCGCCTGGACTGTTAATAGAACGCTGCTAAGAATGAATATTAGTAATAATTGAAATACTGATGGTGAATTTTTCATGGTGGTTTCTCCTTTGTATTTATTTATTATTTCACTGTTGAACTAAGTATTAGCTACACTTAAAGAGAAAGTCCGGACTGAACAAAGACGAAAAAACGACCGGAACTTTTTTACTTGATATTCAAGGCGTTAAGGAGCCAGGACATATTGGAAAAAATGGGTCAAACAGGTTTTATTATTGATAATTGGCAGGTATCTCCGGCAGAAGGAATACTTAGCCGGGATGGTAAAGTAGTGCATCTTGAACCCAAGGTGATGGAGGTGCTTGTTTATTTTGCTTCACGTTCGGGTGAAGTGATTACCCGGGAAGAGTTAGAAGCTGATGTTTGGCGCGGTGCAGTAGTGGGCTATGATGCGGTCACCAAGACGATAATCAAGTTACGCAAGGCATTGCAGGATGATGCCCGACATCCACGTTGTATTGCGACCATCCCCAAAAAAGGTTACCAGTTGATTGCCCCCGTTCTTTTTTCTACCGATAACGAGCAGTCTGTCACGCAGGAAAATATTTCCAGTAAAAAATTAACCCGGCAACCAGCCAAACGAAAGGCAGGTTTAATTAGTCTTGTGTTGTTATTTTTTGTTTCTGCTTACTGGTTGCTGGTTGCTTCACCTGACATACTAAATACGAATATTACTAAAAGTAACATACCGGCTATTCTGGTTCTTCCTTTTGATAACCTGGTGGCTGATAGGCAACATGATGCTTTTGTGGATGGCATAACCGAAGACATTATTACGGACTTATCTCGTTTATCAAACTTATTTGTTTTTTCCAGTAACACATCCTTTCAATACAAAGGAAAACAAGTTACACCGCAACAACTAAGGAAAGAACTTAATGTGGATTATGTATTGAAAGGGAGTATCAGACGTGTGGATGATTCACTTAGATTAAATGTACAGTTGGTTGATACGAAAACAAATTTTAATGTTTGGGCTGAGCGTTATGATCGAAAGGTGGATGAAGTGTTTGCTATACAAAGTGAACTGACACAACAATTTATAAATGCGCTAACAGTAAAACTCACTTCGCATGAAAAACAACAATTAGTAACAAGATCAACGCTCAACCTGAAAGCTTATGACCATTTTTTATCCGGGCAACGAATTTCTAAACAACGCACTAAAGAGTCTAATGAACAGGCTCGAATAGAGTATCGACAGGCCATTGAATTAGATCCAAGTTATGGTCGGGTTTATGGTGCATTAGCGTTTTCCATGGCAGTTGATTATCGCCGTGGCTGGACTGACACACCCATTGAAACACTGGATCGTGCATTGGCATTAGCTGAACAGGCCACATTACTTGATATCAATACACCTCAAACCTACTGGGTGCTGGGTTATGTGTACATGATGCGTAAAGAACTTGATGCAGCAGAACGAGCAGCAAAACAATCCATCGCTATTGCACCGAATTATGCAGATGGTTATGGTTTATTGGCATTAATTAATAATCATCATGGAAATGCAGAAAAGGCACTTAAGCTTATTAAAAAAGGCATGCGACTTAATCCCTATTACACATGGGATTATCCTTATAATCTAGGGCGAGCATATTACTCTCTAGGACGTTATGAAGAAGCAATTTCTGTACTTGAACAAGCTCAGGAACGAAATGAAAATGTGATGCCGCCTAAATTATTTCTTACTGCAAGTTATATGAAAGCGGGACGTATTGATGATGCACAATGGCTGGTAGAACAGATACTGGTTTTAACTCCAGGTACCACCATAACGCATCTCGACAAAACGACCTCTATTGATAATAGAAAGCTCAAGAAAGTTTTTCTTGATGATTTGCGACAAGCAGGCTTACCTGAGTAAAGTAATAGATATTTTTAAATTTGGGTCAGAGCTATATAGAACTGCTTTGCGTTTTACCACAGAACTGCAAACTGTGCAGTTCATCAGGCACTACTTCGCGTTGCTTAGGTCGCATAGTTCTCGCTAATATTGGAAATAATTGTGTTCTGAACCCATTTTTGTTCAACTACACGTAAATACACAACCTCAATCACCCATGGTCTTTGAATAATGAAAAAAATAACACTTTCTACATTATTACTTTTTATCTTAACAGGCTGGGTACAGGCTCATGATACGGATATCCCTGCGTCGCTAGAGCATTATTCATTTGAACAGCTCACTAATAATATACACGTCGTTCATGGTACGCAGGCATTACCCAGCCTAAAAACCCGTGGCTTTATGAATAATCCTGCCATCATCACAACAAAAAAAGGGATCATTGTTATTGACCCAGGAAGTAGTGAGGAAATTGGAAAACAACTATTAGAAAAAATCAAAACTATTTCTGATAAACCTGTTATCGCAATATTTAATACTCACGTCCATGGCGATCACTGGTTGGGTAATCATGGCATACGCTCGGTCTACCCTCATGTGCCTATTTATGCACACCAACGTATGATAGAACGCGTTAAAGAAGGTGAAGGTGAGCAATGGATAAAGCTCTTCATGGGTATGACCAAAAAAGCGATTGCTGGTACCAAAGTTGTTGCACCTAATATTGGGCTTAAAGGAGGTGAAACATTAAAACTCGATGGTATAACGTTGAAAATACATCATACCGGTCATGCACATTCAGATGGCGACATTATGATAGAAGTGGTCGATGACAAAGGTTTGTTTTTTGGCGATATTGTTGCGGCAAAACGTGTACCTAATTCTGATGTTCCTCAAGATGCAAGTTTTAAAGGTACCATTAATGCCATCAAGTTAATGCTAAAAGGTCCTTCAACCTTATATATACCCGGACATGGTTTAAGTGGTGGACGCGAAGTACCTAAAGCTTCATTACGCTTTTTAGTTAAATTACGAGAATCTGTGACCCGCTATTACAATCAAGGTTTGTCTGATTTTGAAATGAAAGAAAAAGTCATCAAAGATTTATCTGAATTTAAAGACTGGCACAATTTTAAAGAAATGGGACGAGTTATTGCTTATGTGTATCAAGAAGTGGAAAATGATAACTTTTAAAAATATTTTTTTATAAATCAATTGTAAATATTAAATGGTTATATTAAATGGCTCTGCCCCCTTTAATTCTCTTTAATTCCTGCTTTATATTTTCCAAAAATACGTTCAGGCAATCGAGTGAGTATAGGGCCAACTATTACAACAACACCACCAATCCAAACCCAGCCATGTTGTCCAAATTGGAAAATGCCTATGCCATATAAAAGTGACAATATCGCCATTAGCAAGTAGAAAGGCCCCGTGAAATAACAATGTACTCGCCCGCAGCGAAATGCATTCACGAGACAGGCTACACCAGCAATAGATAATGCGGATGGCCATAGAATAGTGCGTTGTATTGGGTTTGTAAAAATTCCGATAAAAAAGACAATGTGAGGTATTCCCCACAACAGAATAGTTGTCACTCGGTCTGTAGTGAAATCTTTATTTCTACTCGCTGCCATATTCATTTCTTTGTTTGATAATATATGTGAATTTAAAGGGCTCTGACCCCATTTATTTTTAATTTTCTTTAATTAAATATGCTTATAAAATTTTCTACCAATATTCAGATTTATTAAGTGCATCAACACA
>JAUVGM010000014.1 GCA_030593785.1 Gammaproteobacteria bacterium
AGTACCGTTAACAGTTTGTTGTGTATTGTCGATCAATGCTTGTAATGCTTCACGCTCAGGGGACCACCAAAAACCGTTATAAATCATTTTGGCATAACGCGGCATCAAGTCATCTTTCAAATGCATCGCTTCACGATCTAACGTTAAAGACTCAATTCCACGATGAGCCTTTAGCATGATAGTGCCCGCAGGAGTCTCATAACAACCACGAGACTTCATGCCAACAAAACGGTTTTCAACAATATCATCACGACCAACACCGTTCTCACCGCCGACCTTGTTTAAATATTCCATTACTGTTGCAGGCGACATTTTTTCTCCATTGATAGCAACAATATCACCTGTCACATATTCTAATTCCAGGTAAGTTGCTTTATCAGGTGCCGCTTCAGGTGAAACACTCCAACGCCACATGTCATCTTCAGGTTCATTCCACGGGTCTTCCAGGATGTCACCTTCATAAGAAATATGTAATAAGTTAGCGTCCATTGAATACGGTGATTTCTTACCCTGCTTGGCATAATCCACTTCAATACCATGCTCTTCTGCATAGGCCATCAAAGACTCACGTGAACTTAAATCCCATTCACGCCACGGTGCAATCACCTGAACGTCAGGCATTAATGCATAAGCACCCAGTTCAAAACGAACCTGATCATTACCTTTACCCGTAGCACCATGAGAAATCGCATCGGCACCCACTTCTTGAGCAATTTCAACTAAACGCTTGGCAATTAATGGACGGGCAATTGAAGTACCGAGCAGGTATTCACCTTCATAAATGGTATTGGCGCGAAACATTGGGAAAACATAATCACGAGCAAAATCTTCTCTTAAATCTTCAACATAAATCTCTTTGACGCCCATTGCCTTGGCTTTAGCACGCGCTGGCTCGACTTCTTCACCCTGACCGATATCAGCGGTAAATGTCACAACTTCACAGCCATAGGTATCTTCCAGCCATTTCAGAATAATTGATGTATCTAAGCCGCCTGAATAGGCTAAAACCACTTTTTTGATGTCACTCATTACCAAGCTCCACTTACGGGGCCAGCCCGACAAGTTTTAAATTAATAGATAAGAAATTAGGGGCGTGATTATACCTGTCTTTGTGATCCGCAGCGAGACCAGAACAAACAAAGTGCTAATGGTCATACCAGATGATACCCGCAGGGCCTCTGAGGTGAAGCAATCTCCCCGAAAGGGAGATTTAATATAGAATTAAAGACATACCTTTATTTAACGAGTCGAACTTCAACACGACGGTTTTTTGCCCGTCCTGATGCTGTTCTGTTATTGTATTTCGGTTTTTTCTCACCTCGGGCAACAATGACAAAACTTTTGGCATTAACCCCTTTTTTAATAAGGTAATTTTTCACCATGTTTGCTCGTTTTTTTGAAACTGACAAGTTTAGACGTCTTACACCTCGGCTATCTGTATGAGAATTGATTCGTATGTGCTGGTAATTAGAATCCAAAGAGATATATTCAGCAAGCTTATTCAAGTAAGCCTTATCTTCAGCCCCCAATCTCATACCTTTTTTCGAGAAATAAAATATTGAAGATCGAACATCGTCATAACTATAATCAATTAAATGAGTGCCACATTGCTGAAAATCACGCCACGCGGTCTCAAAACGGATTGGCAAAACTTTAGCTGTGACGATATCTTTTCCATCTGCAAAGTCTGCGTGGGTCCATACCGCTTCCATACCCTCACGTAATTCCAGCGCCATACGATATGCCCAGTCTTCAGGCACAACCATAATGTCTTTGTTCGCGCTGATTGGTATGCGACCGAGCATGATACTGTTCGCATATTTCTTCCAGGCTGGTGGCTTGGCAAATAAGATCACCTGGCTAGGCTCTCTCGGTTTGTAGTCAGATGAGACTCTAAATTCCATTGAATTTAGAGCTCGGTGCTTAAACATTGCTTGGCCATAACCGGGGATATCCTGACTTAAGCGACACTCCAGGCGGTTTCCACTTGTTATCCATTTGGCGTTATCAAGGCTGGCACCATAAAATTGAGATCCTGCCCAAACAGGTGATAACAGCATAATAAAACATGCTGAAATAGCCGTTGAAATGCTCATTTTAATCATCATAAGTTAGTACCTACTTACACGGTATGCTCTAATTAAAGTCTATACGGACTTAGCGTCTGCGAGGTAAAAAAGTTTAGAGCCTTGCGCTAAATAAGATATGCATTTCGAGAACAAAAACAAATATATCTAATTTGAAATAGGATATATTAGGATCATGTTTAAAGATGTTATTCGTAAAATGCTCTCTCATGTAATCAGCCTATCCACGTCTATCTGGCATAACTTTTATTTTCACTGGCAATTAAAAGATAAAACAGGATATCTCCTGCTCGGTGCATTTATTTTTGTTGTTGCCTTAATACCGGTCTTAACATATCAATTAGTTCAATATAAAAATATTCAGCACGACATTAAGTGTCTTGCTTTAAATATATTTCACGAAGCAAGAAGCGAAAGTAATGCAGGACAACGTGCCGTAGCAAGCGTCACCTTAAACAGAGTTGCCTCTAAGCGATACCCAAATAATATTTGTGATGTTGTGTATGAAAAACGATGGGATAGAATAAGAAAAAGATATGTCGGGCAATTTTCCTGGACAGAATTTGATCGACCACCAAAATTAAAATCTAAAGCATGGTATCGAGCATGGAAAATTGCAGAAGCAGCCTATAAAGAAAAAGATAAACAACTATTAAATGGCGCTATTTTTTATCATGCAAAATATATCAAACCCAGCTGGGCCAGAAAAAAGAAACCTATTGCACAAATAGGTAGTCATATATTTTATAAATAATAATACGACCCAGCACAATCTCAAAGGGAGAGTCAATTGAATACCGAAACATTAGAAGAAAATAATTTTTTTGCAATATGGGGCTTTACCGGAACACTTGTCTGGACAACCGTTATTGCCTTTTCTTTTATTCTCATACAAATCGCTGTCATGATAATTTTTATTCAGTTTGAATATGCAGATGCTGCACCAGCAGAAATTGAAAAAATCATGGCAGAAGTTCAAAACAACGGTTTATTTTTGTCTATCGCCACCATTGCTACTTTTATTGGCTGTAGCTCAATCATCATGGGTATTGTTAAGTTAAAGAAAGGCTCAAATATCAAACACTATCTTGGTTTGAATTTAGTTAATATTACAACAGCACGGTATTGGTTTATCATTTTTATAGGCTTAATGTTTATTTCTGAGTTATTGACGTTTTCACTTGGTAAGCCACTAGTACCTGAATTTGTTACAACGCTCTATAGCTCAACGGATTCATTATTTTTACTTTTGATTGCAATAGTAATTGCAGCACCTATATTTGAAGAGCTGTTTTTTCGTGGTTTTATTATTACCGGACTTTCATCAACCTTTATGGGGCCCATTGGTGCAATCGTTTTGTCATCTATTGCGTGGGCTGCGATTCACATACAATATGATCTTTACCTGATTACAACTATTTTTATTTTTGGCTTAGTTCTTGGATATGTAAGGCTAAAAACTAATTCAGTGTTACTGACGATTGGCTTGCATTCATTTATGAATTTAGCTTCTATGATCGAAACATCTATTATTCTGTCATAAAAGTTTATTCTTGGTTTTTATTTGAGTTAAGTATAACTTTCTAGTAGATATTCCAAAGCTGGACGCATTCTTTGCACACAGGCACGTCCTTCTTCGATCGCAATTTCTGCTTGATCAAACTCCATCAATCCTAATTCAGACAAACGCGGAGAAAGGATAATTTCTGGCGGGTCACCTGCCATACGACTGCGAGTAATACGATCTTGCATTATATTTATAGAACTTGCTAAAACATTAAATAAACCTGGAGCCTCAAGGCTATCTCCAAATAACTTTTGCAAAACTATTTCTTTACGTTCATTTAGACTATTAGTTAATTGGTTAGAAACTCGTTCCCAAAAAGCATTTCCTTGATTATCATTTTTAGCATCTGGTCGTTCTTTTTTATCAGCAGACTTGCGAGTATGTTTTCCGACAATATCATCATTTAAATTTACCGCAATAACAATATCTGCCCCCATTGCCCGACATAAAGAAACAGGAACAGGATTTGATAAGCCGCCATCTACCAGCCAACGCCCATTAACCTTAACTGGTGTAAACATTCCCGGAAGAGCAATAGATGCACGTAATGCCTCAAGAATAGAACCATCCTGAAACCAGATTTCTCTACCCGTATCTAATTCGGTTGCGACCATTGCAAACTGTCGAGGTAAAGATTCAATGGAATCTTCTTTTATATATTCACGAGCAAGATCTAATAATTTATCACCCTGGATAAAACCACCACCCACGATAGTAAGATCAACATAATTAATAATTTCTTTCCATGTCAGTGCTCGAACCCAGTTATCTAAAACATCTAACTGGTCACTGGCATAGGCAGAACCAACGATTGCACCGATGGAACTACCGGCAACAATTTCAGGAACGATTCCAATTTCAGCCAACTCCTGAATAACACCAATATGCGCCCACCCTCGTGCAGAACCACTGCCAAGAGCAAGTCCGATTTTAGGTTTATGTGCAGTCTGTTCAGTCATACGTATGATCCATTTTAATGTTGTGCATTTGCTGGATTCATCCATTCATGCATTTGCATATACGCAATCAAATATTCAAACATTAGACGTAAAAACAATTCTGAAAATGCAACAATAAGCAGGAATACGGCAATGAACTTTATTTTTTGCCTTGTACCCAATGAGTTCCATGAGAGTTTTTTATCAATTTTATTTTGAAAGAAATTTATCCTACGGATTATCCATATAATAAAAGTAACAATAGGTGAATGTTTCACTTCATTATAAAACTTAATGACTGTCGCATAACGGCGGACTATCCAGGAGAGCCAGAACCAATAAATAAAAGGAAGCATAAGGGCCATAACAATATAAAAAACCGTTAATACATCTTGTGCAATAAAAATCTTAAATTGTATAAAATCTTGCATTATCGTTGAACTCATTAAAGGGGTTACAGAGAATAATACTCTTTTATATCAGACACAATGCAGTCTAAGCTAAGCATTGTTAACTAAACAATATGAGGAAGTACTCCTAGGGTATATTCTAACCCCAATTATTCTCTCCTAAAAATCAAGAATTTTTTAAATTAGTGGAATTAATTGTGACAGAATTTTAGAAATGTGGCTTTAATTCCAATATTCTACTAGTATTTAAGTGGGTATAGTTACAGAACATCCTGTTAATCATAATATATAATAAATAACGGTATAAAATTTCAATGAAAAAATTCCTGTTTGTTTTCGCATTCTTCCTGACACAATCCTCATGGGCATTAAATCTTGAACAACCCGAGTTAGACAAGATCTTTGCTGCCAGCTATGAAGTGGTGATAGCCAAACCGACTAAAGAAACAGTCGAATATGAGCGTAAACTTCCGATGAATTTACTGCCGTATCAATATCGAACCGACAAATATTATTCCGTGGGCAGTGCCTTTCGCATTGATGGAGAAAAATTTGTCTCCGCTGCACATGTTTTTGGATTGGGTAGTGCCAGTCAGAGTAAAGATATAGGGATACGTGATAGCAATGGTAAAATTTACCCTGTCGACAAAATCTACAAGTATTCAAAAGCCCGAGACTTTGTCGTATTTACCGTAAAAGGAATTAAGTCTGGAAAGAGTTTTAAAATAAATACTGAATATTCGAAGAATAAAAAAGTCTATGCCGTTGGAAATGCTCTGGGCGAAGGCGTTGTTATCCGTGATGGGTTATATACCTCAAATACTCCAGAAGAAGAATCCGGAGAATGGAAGTGGATACGTTTTTCTGCTGCTGCATCACCTGGCAATAGTGGAGGACCATTACTGGATGATAAAGGTAATGTGATAGGTGTGATATTGCGTAAATCTGAAAGTGAAAATCTAAATTATGCATTACCAATGCACGAAGTATTAAAGTTTGAGCAAGTAGCTGAACTGAAATCTAATTCAGTAATATACAAGATCAATATTTCCAACGATACACTTAGATTTAATTACAATCGTCGCCACAAACTACCCATGAGCATAGAAAAAATCGATATCATTTTACAAAATGATATGCAGGAAATTTTCGAGAATGCTGCGAAGGATTTCTTAAAGGAACATGAAGAAAAGTTATTTCCAAATGACGCCGGTTCTATGCCAATACTTTATAACCGTTATACCGCATTCTTCCCCAGCATCGTAATCAAGGGTAGCGACAAGGTATGGGACATCCTCAAACCAAAAAATATTAAAGTAGCAGATACAGGAAATGGGGGGCAGGTAAACTTCGGCAAGATGGGTAATTTTTATTACCTAAAAACAAAGCGTCCGAATAATGTTGATGTAAATGAATATTATTCCAACTCAAAAATATTAATGGATCAAATTCTTAAGGGCATTAATTATAACCGGAGGATAAGCCAGGAGTCGATACGAGTAGTGTCCATGGGTAAGTCTGTGGAAAATCGACTTCATGTCGATAGCTTTGGCCGAAAGTGGCAAGTAAAAAATTGGCTAGTTAGCTTCAGTGATCAAAAGTTTGTGCTTTACGCCCTGCCAACACCAGATGGATACGCCATTATGATGTCAATGACCGATACCGGCGATGCGGACATGATGGAAATTGATATGAAAATCATCATCAATAACCTTTATTATACCTACTATGGAACTTTAGATGATTGGTCTGCTTTTCTTGAGCAAAAAGATATAACGCCTGACTTCATCAAAAACATATCTATCGATACTGATCAAAAAAGCTATATTCAATACAAAGATAAAAACTTTAATTTCCGTGTTGACAATAGCACCATGAAAATAAGCAAGGACAGCGACATACAACTACGCTGCTCTTATTATAAGGACAATGGGAAGGTGGTCTGGGCTCCAGCCATGGTGATATTTGGTGAAAATAAAAACACACCTGACTATGCCTCTGTAAGCCGCAATATAAAACCACCAAAAATACTGGATGAACGATATCGCTCCCGCTGGGGAGATATAACCGAGCAGCGTACACCATATAATCATAAAACTTACATGAATGAGCGAATGAGTAACATCACAATGCTTAGAGCCAATGATGTGGATTCTCTAATAGAAAATGATGTAATCTATGCCATATCATGGCACGAACAAGGCACAATTGATCACAAAGTAATGGAATCAAAATTAAAAGGGTTAAATTCTAACTTTATATTATTCGACTAAAACTCAGGTCATTATTTAATGCAAAATATTTAGAGTCAGCGCCCGTCCCCAAGAGTACTTCCTCACATTATTTGGCAACTAAAAACGGGGGAGTGATTAAAATTAAATCACTTCCCCCTTTAATTGTAATTAGATTAGTCATTAATTATGCAAGGTGTAACAATGAAAATAGCGTTCTACTTTATTCTTCTTTCATCACTCTTACCTGCCCTGTCAATTGCAGGAAAAAGAACAACGGCAAGTATCATAGCAAAAGAACCCGTCACCATGATGGACCTTGGTTTGTTAAGACTAAATTCAATATTAGGTAGCAGAACCTTTCCCGGTTTACCTCTTGCAACAATAGGAGCGAACTACAATGCGCGTCGTGGCACAATAGATATTAAAGTGAGTAATCCAGTAAGAAGAGCCAGTCGTAAACAATGTAAAAAAACAATTCAACTAGCAAAGAAAATATTCATACAAACATCGAAGAAAAAGAAAACCTCGAACATCCACCACTATTTCCAACATGAAGGTACCAATTACAAAAATAAAATCAACTGGAAAGACTTAGCGAATCATGTCGTTATAACGGGGATAGTACTTACTGAGAAAAACTTTCAAGACAGTATTTATTGCCAAAGTAAATTAATGAAAAATAAAATCACTTATTAAGTTAAGTATAGTTTCATTAAGCTTAGGCAATAAATCACTCTGCCCCTAATAATTATGAACGACTCATAGCCCTTTTTTCCAATGCCACTATTCTATCTTCAATAGGTGGGTGCGATGAAAACAATGCCATAATCCCGCCTTTATCGTTAATACCAAACGCAGCCATTTGTTCCGGTAAGGCTTCGGGTTCTACCTGGCCAAGACGTTTAAGTGCATTAATCATATTCTGATGTCCGGCTAAATCAGCACCACCGGTGTCGGCAATAAATTCACGTTTTCTTGAAAAATACATCACGATAGTTGATGCAAGTATGGATAAAACAACTTGCGACACCATCACCGTTACAAAGTAACCTATGCCATGACCTTGATTATTTTTTAAGATAACTCGGTCGACAATGTGACCGATAATGCGTGATAAAAATATCACAAAGGTATTAACCACACCCTGAATTAGCGCCAGGGTAACCATGTCGCCATTGGCAATATGACTCATTTCATGACCTACAACTGCCTCAATTTCGCCTTGCGCCATATTATCTAACAAGCCTTGAGACACAGCCATTAAGGCATTATTTTTACTGGCACCGGTAGCAAAAGCATTCATCGCAGGTGATGGGAAAATCGCGACTTCGGGCATTTTTATGCCGACAATCTTTGCCTGCTTTTCAACTGTATCAATTAGCCATCTTTCAATATTCGAGCTTGGATTGGTGATCACCACAGCGCCCGTCATGCGCTTCGCCATCCACTTGGAAATCAGTAAAGAAATGAAGGAACCACCAAAACCAATCACACCAGAAAGTATGATCAATGCCTGTATATTAAGATCTGAGCCGTTTTCAGCTAATATGCTGTCAACGCCTAATAGGCTCAAAGTAATACTCAATACAACCATAATGGCGATATTGGTCATAATAAATAACATAATTCGTTTCATTGCTTTACCTGCTTTCGTTTTAACATCGTAGTTAAATGCCAGAATAGTGTATTTTCAGACTACGGAAAAGTCGATTATTATTGCTATAAACTTCGTATTTAACGATGTATCATGATTTCATGATTAATTACAAACACCTTCATTATTTCTGGGAGGTTGCCAAAACCGGCAGTATTGCTCGCGCCAGTGAAAAACTTCATCTCACGCCCCAACCTATTAGCGGACAACTCAGTCTCCTGGAAGAACATTTGGGCGAAGCCTTATTTTCAAGAGTCGGACGTAACCTTGAATTGACCGAAACCGGGCGACTTGTACTAAGTTATGCCGAAGAGATTTTTTCACTCGGAGGCGAACTGGAAGAAATGTTGCGAAACCTTCCAGAAGGAAGACCGAAAATATTTAAAGTAGGCATAGTGGATGCCGTACCAAAATCAATCGCCTATCGGTTATTAGCCCCCGCACTACAACTACCCGAAGCCATGCGCATAATTTGCCGAGAAGGTTCTGTCGATTCATTATTAGCAGAGCTGGCACTACACAAAGTTGATCTTGTTATAGCAGATGGGCCGATACCATCGAATATAAATGTACGCGGTTTTAACCATCCACTTGGTGACTGCGGTGTCACTTTTTTTGCAACAGCCAAGCTTGCACGAAATCTCAAGAAAAACTTTCCACAAAATCTCAACGGCATGCCTTTATTATTACCAGGTGAAATGACCATAGTACGCAGTCGTCTTATCGAGTGGCTTGATAGTCAACATATTTATCCACGCATTGTCGGAGAGTTTGATGATAGCGCCTTAATGAAAGCGTTTGGCCAAACAGGAACCGGTGTGTTCATTGCACCAACCCCGATAGCAGAAGAAGTTAAAAAACAATACGGTGTTGTTAGTATTGGTGAGACAAATGAAATACGTGAACAGTTCTATGCTATCTCAGTTGAGCGAAAAATTTCTCATCCTGCCGTAGCAGCGATAACGGAAACAGCACGGGAATGGTTGTTCTCAAATAACAAATAGAATAATTTTTACACTTCGCAAGTGTCGCGAGATTTAAAAAAACAATTATAGTAATGTGAATAAGTACTTTTGTGATGTTTTCTTATAGTAGGAAAAATTGGTCGCAGGCATTCGTTTCCAGACATTCATAAAAAAATAAAATAAAAACGACTATAATTAAATATATCTCATGGTAAATAACCTTTTGACATTACACATCTTCTCTATAAAAGGTCGTGATGTTACTAAAAAATGATCGAGTGAAAACATAATTGAGATTCTGTGCCACTTGATTTAATTATCTGAACTTTGAATTAAAGCTCCCTTCATGTTTAGTCTTAGGAGGAACGATGCAAATTAAAGATCTACATAATGAATGGGCCAGTACTGGCCAAATTGAAAAACCAGTGATAAGTATAACCCTGCAATTGCCATTGGAAATCAGAGCACGCCTCCTGGCGCTAAAAGATATGTACCCTGGGCGCACACTGGAACAGCTTTTACTTGATCTGTTAACTGCAGCAGTCAATGAGTTTGAAGAAACCTTACCCTATAAACAAGGCAGTAACATTATTGCAGAAGATGAATATGGTGACCCGATGTATCAGGATGTAGGATTAACCCCACGTTTCCTGGAGCTTACGCAATATCACCGCAATAAATTAAAAGATAGAAAAGACGAGTGAAAACATTTATTTCGTCTGTTTAGATTACATTTGACTAGAGTAATCTATAATTAAGTACATATGTTCACATTACGAGTCGTTACCTATCACCATAATACTCGGAGGAGGATCATATGGAAGCCTCAATTCATATACCGCAATTACCACCACTCGATGAAGATGGTTTATTAGTTAACTCCGATGATTGGAATGAATCGGTAGCAGAAGATTTAGCTCACCTGTACGATATCAATTCATTAAGTCCGGATCACTGGCTTGTAATTTATGCATTGCGAGATTATTACGCCAAGTTTGGCGTTGCCCCATCTATGAATAACGTATGTCACACACATAAAAAGGACGGACTATGGGTACATAATTTATTTGCCACTTGTCTTAATGCATGGCGGGTTGCGGGTTTACCTAATCCAGGTGAAGAAGCAAAGTCTTACTTAAGTGATATGTAAATAATATGAATAGGGGGCAGACCTTACCTTTGTCACAAAAGCAAGACCTCCCCCTATGGTTAGTTAACTAGTAACAGAAGGTACAGGAACTACAACTCCACCTATAATCCCACCTTGTTGCTTACCTTTTTCATCAATTTCATTTTGTACTTCTTCAGTACTTCTATGAACAAGACTAGTTGTAGATGCGCCAGTATTTCTTGCACCTGCTTTAATCATGAACAGCAAGCCCCAAAGTAATACTCCCCACCAGAGAGCAAGAACTATTTTCTGGCCAGCAATGCTTTCTGGGAAAATAAGTTCATACCACTTATATGTTTCGATCATTAAAGAAGATGATAAAAATTCTTTGTGAGCAGCATAATTCAGAGTGAATGGCAGATAACCAATCGCAAACCCCATGAAGCCAACAAGTGTATTGAGATACCCCATACCTAGTCTCATGTATGAACGTATTTCACAACCAATCAACATAACAGCACCAAGACCTAATAAGACGCCACCAATTAAATTACCAGCTGTCGTTTGGTACTTGAGACTGCCAGCAAATGCCGGACCAACGTCAAAGAATATCCATGCAAAGACAATGAAACCAAGCATGACAACCCAATGAGCCATCAATCCAATCATAGGAAGATAACTACGCATCAAGGTACGAGTAATACGGGGTACTCCTAGCTTAGCGTAAAACCCGTCATTCTTTTTCATCATGCTGGCAGCTTCCCACGAAACTAATGCACACTCTGTACCCATGCCACTTTTCGCTAAACCAACACAACCGATAATACCTGCAACTAGTGTCAATATAACGTAATACCAACCTTTGCTATCAGCAGCTTTACTAAAAGAAATTAACTCACCATTTTTAAGATGTTGGAGGCTTTCTGGATTAAATAAACCACCAAAAACTGCCACACCAACAAAGAATAAAGCGAAAGCAAGACTGAACCAATATATCGGATTACTTGTACCTTTTTTATCTTTCCGACAAGTTGCTGCTTCACCTGCATCATTCCCACAAACATAAGAACGTGTTTCCTGATGTTTGAAGTAAGGCGCCATCCCCACTCGACCAAGAAGATAAAAACCAGCAGCACCACCAATTGCCATAAAAAATACGGTAATAAATGAGTGAATATTCATTAAAGGAATTCCACCCATAAGGTGATTTAAAGTACAGCCACCCGCAAGCCTTGTTCCATAACTAAAGACCATGCCACCAAAAAAAGAAATTATTAATACTTTCGGTGGATAATAAACCCATGAGCGACTTTCTTTTTCCATTCGTGCAACTAAAAAGCCACCAATGATCATTCCTACTATTGGCCAACCAATGCCTGGAACAAAAGCCCCTCCTGTTGAAGCAACACCTTCAACAGCTTTACCATAGAGTTGAAAATCAGGAAGATCGAATAATCGATAGAATGTAACTTCCATCCCACGAAACATTTTTCCAAGATCGGTGGTTACTGTTATAGGTTTCAATGAAGCCGCTTTCCCAGCTTCAACCTTTTGAATCCATAAACCAACCATGTAGATTATTTGGGCAATACCAAATGTAATGCCAGCCCAAAAAAAAGACCATTGAACTTTGCTATATCGTTTTATAAAATTTGCTTCATTATTCATATACATCTCCATTAGTGCTAGTAACATAACTTAACGTTATTAATTACTGAAAAAATAAAGTGTTGCTAAGAACAAGCGGCAATTTAATTGCTCATGTTAATTTTATTAGTAGCTGCTTATATATTAATGATTATTATTCTGAATCAAAATTATCTTACTCCAACTAAAAATATCTGTCCCCTATTACTTTAATCTTAATTCCATAAAACGCACTAATAAAACCCTATGCTTTTAATGTTTTTTTATTCACCCCCCCCCTTAGTTCATATGGTTTTACAATTATTCTTATAACACCAAATTTATTTATAAATATTACTAACTTAATCTAAGTTAATAATGATTGATGATTATATTTATAAAATGTGTATGACTTTCAGGAAAGCATTGTTGACTAAACAATGTAAGGAAGTACTCTTGGGGTGTGCTCTGCCCCTTTAATTTTATTGCCTTCTATTTCTTAGAAGTAATTTATGAGATAGGTTCATCAATAACATAATCTGTTGTGATAATTTCTAGTACATGTCCATTTGGATCTTTAAAATATAGTCCGCGACCACCATGGTTATGATTAATCTCACTATTTTCCAATGAGTATGGATCACTACCATATTTTATCTTATCGTTCTTAATACGACTAAATATTAAATCAAACTGCTCATCACTTACTTTAAAAGCATAGTGGATTGATGAAAATTTTTCTTTTGTTTGAAAATCTAGTGTCAGCGTTGAATTAACTTTTACAACAGCAAAATGTCCCCATTCCTTAATAAAATTAAAGCCGAATATTTTTTCATAAAACTTAGCTGATTCAACATTATCATGTGATGGGACAATTGTATGATTTAAAGAGATTTCCATAATTCATTGGCTCCTATCATAAACAGAAATTTAACCTCTAACGATTTAAAAAGAGTAACATTTAAAAGGGCTCTGTCCCCATTTATTTATATACTATACTAAGCACTATTGTAGCGTATGGAGTCGAGTATGAATTCACAATACACATTAAGTCACAAGTTATTCTTTTTAGTTTCTTTTGTTTTATTACTCACTGCATGCACCGCAGGTGATACCCAATTTACAGAACAAAACCAGGCCGGTTTCTTTTACGGTCTCTGGCATGGCGTGATTTCTTTTATCACCTTGATAATTCATATCTTTAATGATGCTGTTATGGTCTACGAAACATCGAATACCGGCGGCTGGTATGACTTTGGATTTCTAGTTGGAGTTACAAGTATCTGGGGTGGTGGTTGCCACATGAAATGTAAATCAGTTAAAGATAAAAAGACAGACAAAGAATGGGAAGAGATCGGCGATAAGGTCGAGAATAAAGTCATGCGCAAATTAAAGGAATGGTCAGAGGATGAAGAGACGACCGGAAGTGATGCAGAATGGGATGATATTGGTGAAAAAGTTGAGAAAAAACTTAAACGAAAAATCCGTGAATGGGCTGAAAAGGAATAATTTTTATAATTAATATCTAGTGAATAACATTAAAGCATTAAAGGGCTCTGCCCCCTTTAATGTTCTCTGCACCCAATTATTCAATTTTTTTGCCTATACTTAAAGAAAAAACAACTAGAGTAATTCTATTATATTGGAGCCAGTATGCATGTCACTTTAAAGGTCGGTGAGTGGATTATCGAACCCGCTTCTGGTCAAATTTTTAAGGATGATAAAAAACATCGACTTGAACCTAAAGCCATGGCGGTACTTGTTTATTTGGCAGAAAATGCTGGCGAAATAGTCACTCGCTCTGAACTTGAGAAATCCGTCTGGCAAGGTAGTATTGTCACTTACGAAGCTCTAACCGTCACCATTAACAAAATCCGTGCAGCACTTGAAGACGATTCACGAAAACCTCATTATATTGAAACACTTGCAAAGCGTGGATATCGGTTAATTGCTTCGGTTAATACGGACAAAACATCAACTCAAAATACACCAATTGAAAAACAAAAAAATATAATAAAACCCGCTTTTACTATTGCGGTTGTTATTATTCTTTTTTTCTCGGTATTTATTTTTTATCAAAACATAAATAATAAACAGCTTGAACTGCCACAAAATGTTCCTTCAATTGCGGTAATACCTTTTTCCAACAATAACAATGATCCAGTACAGGATTACTTTGCTGCAGGTATAACGGAGTATTTAATTACAGATTTATCACGATTATCTATTTTACTGGTAACTTCACGAAACTCAGTACTTGGATTTAATAGTAAAACCATTGATCTCAACAATGTTGGGGAAGTATTGAACACACAATATATTCTTACTGGAAGTGTACTGAAAGATAAAAACCGAATACGTATAGCTGTACAGCTCACAGATGTCTCTAATGGTGTACAACTCTGGGCAGATAGGTTTGATAGAAAAATGGATGATCTATTTACTGTACAAGATGAAATTATAAACAAGATTGTAACTGAGCTAATCAAACAAGTTGGACTAACTCACCAGGAATTCAGAAGCCGAAATTACACCGCAAGTCATAAAGCCCATGATTATTATATTCGTGGTAACGCCTTATATACTTCTATATCTAAAGAAGGAAATAGTTTGGCAAGGGAAATGTTTTTGAAGGCGATAGAAATAGACCCAATTTTTGCCAGTGCCTATAGTGCAATTGCCTTAACCTATATCGATGACTATCGACGAAAATGGGGAGAAGATCCCACGGGTGCTGTTGAACATGCATTTGAATATGCCAATAAAGCAATTATTATGGATCAAGCTAATGCCGTTGCTCATGTGGTACTTGCATATGCTGAGCTATATGGCAGAAAACAACCAGAAAAATCTATTATTTCTGCTCGGCAAGCAATAAAACTCTATCCTAACTATGCAGATGCCTATGCCATTATTGGCTCTGCCTATTCCTTTGTAGATCGTTCAGTTGATGCGATTCGCATTAACAAACACGCCATCCGTCT
>JAUVGM010000315.1 GCA_030593785.1 Gammaproteobacteria bacterium
TGGCAAATCATGTCTTTGAGAGCATACACAAATGCTACGAAGCCAGATAACTGCGTTAAAACCTCTTCAAAATGCTCATGCACTTATTGTGCACTCCGCTTTTTCATCGGTTTTGCCTTGTTCTCTAGCTTCTCGCTATCCGTGCAAGCTCTCAATAAATAATAGAATTCAATATTAATTTTTAAAAGTTTCAAAGAGGATAAAAAAATGAGCAATATTCCTAATGAGTTACGTTACACAAAATCTCACGAGTGGGTTAAACGTGAAGAAGACGGTACATTAACAATTGGTATCACTGATCACGCACAAGGTTTATTAGGCGATTTAGTTTTCGTAGAAACACCAGAAGCAGAAGATACTTTTTCAGCAGGTGATGATTGCGCGGTAATCGAATCTGTTAAAGCAGCATCAGATGTTTACTGCCCGATTGATGGTGAAGTAATCGTAGGTAATGAAGTATTAGCTGATGCACCAGAAACAATTAATCATGATGCATATGGTGATGGTTGGATTTTTAAGTTAAAGCCAGAAGATGATGGTGCTTTTGATGAGTTGATGGACTCAGATGAATACGCCGAAATCGTCGCAGAAGACGAGCATTAATTCGTTGAAGCCGCGCTGGCGGCGTTAGCTGATTTATTTAAAATGCTCATTGGCCTGTTGCCAACTCCGCTTTTAAATAAATCATCTGCCTTGCCAGCACAACTTGAACAAATTAATGGTTATATGTTGCTATGCAACATATGTAGGTCAGAATTCATTCTGATGAATATGTCAGTCTGAAGACTGACCTACAAAAGATAAATAGGTATCGATTTATAGAACTATGAAGTGTCTACCAAACTAGGGAATGGAATGAAGAGACTCAAATAAAGACCGTCTGCCGCAGGACGCGGCAGTCGAGCAGCCATGGATGGCAAGTTCTTGCGAGTCTTGATTTGGGTCTCTTCGTTCCGTGACCGGAATATATAAATATTACATAAACGTTAAATACCGTTTAATAACATAAAGCTTAAGGTGTAAAAGCAATGCCATTTATTCCGCATACCGAAGAAGATGTTAAATCAATGCTTGCCGCTATTGGCGTCGATAGCATTGAAAATTTATTTGATGAAATTCCCGCAGAGTTACGCGCAGAAGATTTAACAAAAGTACCTGAAGGCGTTAGTGAAATGGAGATTGCTCGCATTATGCATGAGCACGCTGAAAAAGATTCGCGTGCGTTATGTTTTGCTGGAGCAGGTGCTTATGAGCATCACATTCCTGCTGCTGTTTGGGAAATTACTACGCGTGGTGAATTCTATTCGGCATATACACCTTATCAAGCCGAAGCGAGTCAGGGCACGTTACAACTGTTATATGAATATCAAACTATGATGGCAAGTTTGACTGGCATGGATATTTCAAATGCGTCTTTATATGATGGAGCCTCTGCATTAGCTGAAGCGGTCTTAATGGCGATTCGAGCTAATCGTAAATCAAAATCAAAACGTATTTTAATGCCGCGTACGGTTAATCCTAAATACCGTCAAGTTGCGCATAATATTTGTAAAGGCCAAGGCATTTCTTTTGAAGAGTTAGACTTTGATATGGAAGGCGGTCACATTCGTCTTGATAGCTTACCAAAAGATCCGGGTGACTTCGCTGCACTTGTTATTCCACAACCAAATTATTTTGGTGTCTTGGAAGACATTGACGCCTTAACTGATTGGGCGCACGAACATAAAGCACTGGTCATAGCGGTTGTTAATCCAACATCATTAGCTTTATTAAAAGCGCCGGGCAGTTGGGGTGAGATTGGTGCTGATATTACATGTGGTGAAGGTCAACCTTTAGGAGCACCGTTATCATCGGGCGGACCTTACTTTGGTTTTATGGCGTGTCGTGAAAAATATGTTCGTCAAATGCCAGGTCGTATTATTGGCCGTACGGTTGATCTCGATGGCAAGGAAGGCTTCACCTTAACCTTACAAGCACGCGAACAACATATTCGCCGTTCAAAAGCGACATCAAATATTTGTACTAACCAGGGTTTACTGGTTACTGCTGCAACAATTTATATGTCAATCGTAGGGCCAGATGGTTTAACTAAAGTTGCACATGCAAGTCATAACAATACTGAAAGTTTGGTTAAAAAATTAGAAAGCACTGGAAAAACACGTCGTTTATTTAATCGTCCCGTTTTCCATGAATCAGTGATGCTATTTGATTTGCCAACAGATGAACTCATGAAGAAAATGTCTGCACGTAAAATTTTGCCAGGTGTAGATATTAGTGATGATTATCCTGAATTGGGTAACGTCATGTTGATTTGTGCAACAGAAACAAAAACTGATGCAGACTTACAAACGTATGCAGACTTAGTCGCCGAGCTAACGAAATAACAATCTGCTAAGCATCCAGTTAAATCAAATATTAAAAAGATATAGAGGTTCACAATGTTAATTTTTGAACAATCAAAAGCAGGTCGCGTAAATACAGCGCAGCAACCTGCTAACGTAAATAATGAAACTGATATTCCTAATGAGTTTTTACGTGCGGATAAACCTTTGCTTCCAGAAGTTTCTGAAATGCAAGCAGTACGACACTACACAAAGTTATCAACAAAAAACTTTTCGATTGATACGCATTTTTATCCACTTGGTTCATGCACAATGAAATACAACCCTCGTGCATGTAATACCTTAGCGATGTTGCCTGGGTTTTTAAATCGTCATCCAGATAGTCCTGCAAACATGAGCCAGGGTTTCCTTGCTTGTATGTATGATTTACAAGAAATTTTAAAAGATGTAACAGGCATGAAAGAAGTATCGTTATCTCCGATGGCTGGTGCACAAGGTGAGTTTGCCGGTATCGCGATGATTCGTGCTTATCATGATGCATCAAATGGTGGTAAAGGTGATCCTGAACGTACAGAAATTTTAGTACCTGATGCAGCGCATGGAACAAACCCTGCAACTGCAACAATGTGTAACTTTAAAGTACGTGAAATCCCAACCAACAGTGATGGCGATGTAGACATCGAAGCATTAAAAGAAGCGGTTGGCCCACACACTGCAGGCATTATGTTAACCAATCCATCCACGTTAGGTGTGTT
>JAUVGM010000020.1 GCA_030593785.1 Gammaproteobacteria bacterium
ATTTTGTCCACACAGCACCACTTTTCCCCTTTAAAATATCTAAATTTGGCCGCTATTAGTACTACGATGACGATTTATACGTTTGTTGAAAATGAACATTGAAGACAAGGAACATTCGCTACTTACTTTCCGGGTTGGCCCGGTGCTATGTTGTGCGCCAAGTTTACCTGTGCGAAGCATTATTACACCGCCAACACTTACTCATCCACCTGGGAGTAACACATCACAACCAGGAATTTTTAAGCATGGCCCTCATATTGTAAAAGTCCTCAACTTACGGCAAAAATTTGGAATTGATAAGGATGATCAAACTCAGCCTGGAAATATGATAATCACGATTTTTGAAAAGGAAAGTTTTGCATTTTGGGTTGATCAAATACTGGATGTTTTTGATTTTCCCTCTGAAGGCTGGGGTAATTTACCCCCGGCTTTGCCGCGCGGCGTTTTTACTCGCACATTATTATTAAATAAAAAAATTCACCTTTATTCCGAATTTGAAAAATTAGCCACAATAAATGATCTTGGATATTTGAAACACTACATTCAACATTTAAAAAAGCAAGAACAGAAAAAAACCACTGATGAATCAGAGAATGTAATTGCTTCAACTGCTTCAACAATTATCCATGAGCAAAAACCACATACAAGATCTTCTGTTGAATCAGCTACTTCACATTCAATAACTAAAAATGATTCCACAAAAAATTTAAAGCAGAAAAAAATTACCGCTAAAACACCGATTCAAAATCACAAGCAACAAAACACAACGGTTAATTTAAATAATACAGCCGTAGACAGAACGATTAGCAAATCATCTACAACCAGCACGTTTAATACGGTAAAAAAAGAGCCCGTATCACCTAACTCTGTTACAAAAACAGTTCAGAAAACGGCTGTTAATAAAGCAACCACGGTAAAGCCTAAACAAAAAGTTAAAGCTCAACCACTAATTGTAAACAGAACGGTTACAGCTAATAAAGAATTTACCCCTCAAACATCCTCTGCAAAAAGTAATTACACCGGAGAAAAGGATGATGACTCATCCAATGTTGGAATAGTTATTTTCATTTTACTTATGCTGTTTTTTTTAGGGGCAGGAGTTTATTACGTATTATTTTCTGATGATGACAAACGAAAATATAAACCAGGTACCGGATATGAAAAACCATATACCAAGAAAAATCCTATTCAGACTCAAAATACAAGCAATCCTGATATCACGATACCTGCAATAACGGTTACCCCTGAAATTAAAGAAAATATTGCAGGAGATATTAAAATAAACATTGAAGCTGAAACAGTTCCACAGGCTCTCGAAAGTAAACCTTTGGATACCGAAACATTCCGAGCAGATATTTCTAAAATTGATAATGAAATCACTATTACTCTTCATACGCCGGCTACAGAAGTACAATTACTTAAGCCTGTCGAGCCTGTGGCAACCGATAAGATTGAAGAAGCTATAATCGATCCCGTCACTGAAATAGAGCCCGTAGAAACATTCAAAAAAGTTACTCCTCCTAAAAAGGTCATTCGCGAAAAGGTCGTTCGCGAAGTAATCCATACTGTGGTTAAGGGTGATACCCTGTGGGCCATCGCGAAAAAGTATGTCAACGACCCTTTCCTCTACCCAGAGCTTGCTCGATTAAGTAACATTAAAAATCCGCATCGTATTTATCCGGGCAATCGGGTTCGAATACGTTTTGTTGAAAATTAATTCATTTTCAATACCCATAATAATCGAGGAAAACCCATGTTAACTGTGGCTGATTTGCCTGTGCAGGCGCTACAAAATTTACTCAAACCTTATTTTCTTGAGGTCAAAACGGTCCCAAATTCCGTCTCTATTCCTGGTAGTTTTTGGGGTGATTCTGAAGCTGGATTAATCAAAAATGAGCTCTATGTACGACCGGAAACACCCGTACATTCAGCCTTACATGAGGCCTGTCACTATATTTGCCTGGATTCCAATCGACGGAACAATCTAAATACCGATGCCGGTGGCGACTATGATGAAGAAAATGCAGTTTGTTACTTACAAATATTATTGGCCGCTAAACTTTCTGGATGCAGTGCCGATATATTAATGAAGAACATGGATAGCTGGGGATATACATTTCGTCTTGGATCGGCTTTAGCCTGGTTTCAAGATGATGCTGAGGATGCCCGGCAGTGGTTACTCAAAAAACAACTAATTGACCAGAATGATTTACCTACTGGACAATTGCGCACTTAAAGGTAATAGATATGGCTTTTGATAATATTCATAACTACTTTGAAAAGCTCGTTTTTGAAGCCATTCAGAAAAAAATTCATGATGGTGAAATCGATAACGATGAAGATTATTTAGGTGACGTTGCATGTGTTGCACTCAATCAATTACCTTCACGTTATGTTCGTCACAACGTTGATATGGTTTTTTATATGACGGCTGAAGAAAGAGAACAAAATCAAATCATTGTTGAAGATGCTGTGATCATGGCCATCGACTATGTCAATAAACATCGTCATAGCGATCGCCCTGAAACTATTAATCAATAACATCAGAAGAGAAGTTATGTCTGAAAAAAAACCTGTTTACGATACCCGCGTAGAAGTACAGGCAAATTATGTTCTGGAACAATCGGAACCTGAAGAACAACGTTATGTTTTTTCTTATACAGTCACGATTGAAAATCATGGCGAAATTCCTGCTAAGTTGTTAGCACGTCACTGGTATATTACTGATGCAAATGGCAATGTACAGGAAGTTGAAGGTGATGGTGTTGTCGGTGAACAACCTCACTTAAAACCCGGTGATGGATTTCGTTATACCAGCGGTACTGTTTTAAAAACACCATTAGGTAGTATGCATGGTTCTTATCATATGCTTGCTGACGACGGCACCGAGTTTGACACCCCTATTGCCCCTTTTACACTTTCAATACCCCACAGCTTGCATTAAAACTTGCCACTAGATTATATTTGCTAGACACTGTCACCCATGGCAACTTATGCAATTGGTGATCTACAGGGCTGCTATGATTCCCTGTTACGGTTACTCGACAAATTAAAATTTGATCAATCTCAAGATAAACTTTGGTTTGCTGGTGACCTGGTTAACCGTGGCTTTGATTCCTTATCGACTTTACGTTTTGTTAAATCTTTAGGTGATAGCGCTATCACCGTACTCGGTAATCACGACCTTCATTTACTTGCCATCGCATACGGTGTTAAAAAAACACGATCACCTGATATACAGCGCATACTTGATGCAAAAGACAGAGATGAACTTCTACAATGGCTAAGTCATCAACCATTGCTTCATCATGATCCGAAACTCAATTTCACAATCACACATGCAGGTATTTATCCTTTATGGTCATTAAAGCAGGCGCAAGAGTGTGCCTCTGAATTAGAAGATACCTTAAAAAATAATCTCGATGAATTTCTTGAACATATGTATGGTAACAATCCAGAAACATGGAAGAAGTCATTAACCGGTTTTAAACGCTTACGTTTTATTTGTAATAGCTTTACCCGTATGCGTTATTGCGAAGAGGACGGCAGCTTAAATTTCAAAAGTCATGGCGCGCCCGGTACTCACCCGGAAAACACCCTGCCCTGGTTTGAAGTTCCCAAACGAAAAGCAAAAAAAGAACGCATTTTATTTGGCCATTGGTCCACATTGGGGATGATAAGTAAAAAAAATGTTTACCCATTAGACACGGGGTGTGTCTGGGGTGGAAAGTTAACTGCTTTGCGCATAGATACAAAGAAAGCAGAATATATAAGTATTGATTGCCTGGGGGATGCTAATCCGGCTGACTTCGTTAAAAATCAGGTTAAATAATTAACTGCGTTCCAGAATAACAAAGCTATGCGCATATCTGTTTTTATCATCTTTTTTATGATCGATTTTTTCTACTTTGTTCCAGTCGCTATTATTAATTTCCGGAAACCATGCGTCGCCATCTAACTCTGCATGAACAAAGGTTAAATATAATCTATCGGCTTTAGGTAACATTTGCTCATAAAAAGAAGCACCACCAATAATCATGACTTCATCAACATTACCTGCCGCTTCTAACGCCTCTTCAATTGAATGAACAACCACACTATCACTCGCCTGATACGATTCATCGCGCGTAATAATAATATTTGTTCTTCCTGGCAATGCTTTTGCACCAAAAGATTCAAATGTTTTTCTTCCCATAATAATAGGTTTGCCCATGGTATTTTGACGAAACCATTTCATATCGTTAGGAAGTTTCCAGGGTAAGGTATTTTTAATACCAATAACGCGATCTTCTGTCATCGCAGCAATCATAGAAATTTTCATTAAACTGCAACTAACCCTTTAATATGATCATGTGACTCATAACCTTCTAATTCAAAGTCATCGATTGTAAATTCAAAGATATCTTTAATTTTTGGATTTATTTTCATTTTTGGCAATGGAAAAACATCTCGACTTAATTGTAATTCTGTTTGTTCCATATGATTAGAATATAAATGCGCATCACCGAGTGTGTGAATAAAATCACCGACTTCTAAATCACAGACTTGTGCAATCATCATGGTTAACAATGCATAAGATGCGATGTTAAAAGGCACGCCCAGAAAAATATCGGCACTACGTTGATATAACTGGCAAGAGAGTTTGCCATCAGCGACATAAAACTGAAAAAATGCATGGCAAGGTGGTAATGCCATGTTTTCAATTTCCCCAACATTCCATGCACTAACAATTAAACGGCGAGAGTCAGGGTTGCTTTTAATTTGATCCACAACTTGTGTAATTTGATCAATGTGTCGGCCATCTGCTGTTGGCCATGAACGCCACTGTGAACCATAAACAGGCCCAAGGTTACCGTCTTCATCTGCCCACTCATCCCAAATTCTGACTTTATTGTCTTTCAGGTATTGGATGTTAGTGTCGCCTTTCAGGAACCAAAGAAGCTCATGAATAATCGAGCGTAGATGGAGCTTTTTAGTGGTAACAACAGGAAAACCGTCAGCCAGGTTAAATCGCATTTGATAGCCAAAAACACTGATCGTGCCTGTGCCGGTACGATCTTCTTTTTTGATACCGTTATCTCTGACATGGCGCATTAAATCTAAATACTGCTTCACAAACGACCCCTATTTCCTGCTCATTTTTTGCAGGCTATATTGTGCCAGCTTGCTGCTTAATGTGCGACCAGAAAGTGCGGAGCAGGTTCAGGAAGTACTCGATGAACCAGAAAGGTTCCTAAGTGCGACCAGAACTCAGACAAAAAAATACCGGATGAGGCACATCCGGTATTTTAGTGAGCTAAGTGAGTATTAACTGGCTTTTGACTGTTTTTGCACCAGCCAAACTAAAACCAGTCCCACAATTATTATCGGCAAAGTCAAAATTTGCCCCATGGTAAGCCAATCCCAGGCGATATAGCCCAGATGTGCATCTGGCACCCGAACGAACTCAATCATAAATCTAAATGTGCCGTAACCAATGAAGAACAGGGCTATTGTCGACATTCTTGCGCGAGGTTTTGAACTGAACCACCACAATATAATAAACAGTACAGCCCCTTCAAGAAATGCCTCATACAGAGGATTCGGATGGCGAGGCAGGTTATCTACAGCAGGGAACTTCATGCCCCAGGGTAAATCTGTCGGTTTGCCCCAAAGTTCTCCATTTATGAAATTACCTATTCGTCCAAACCCCAGACCAAGCGGTATTAATGGCGCACCAAAATCTAAAATATTAAAATAGCCCTTTTTGTATTTACGGTTAAATAAGTACATTGCAGCTAACACGCCCAGCAAGCCGCCATGAAAAGACATACCGCCCTTCCAAACCTGGAAAAGCATTAGTGGATTGCTGACAAAATCAGGGAAAGAATAGAATAAGACATAGCCAACTCGTCCGCCTAAAATAACTCCCATTCCGCCATAAAATAATAAGTCGTCAATTTGTTCATAATTCCAGTCCTGGTAATGACGTTTTGTTTGCAAACGCGCTAACCACCATGCACTGACAAATGCCATAACGTACATCAAACCATACCAATGAACTGCCCAACCAAATATTGAGATTGCTATGGGATCAAAATCAACAACCATTCTCTTTTCCTGTTTTTTTATTTCTGAAATCTTTACACGAATAGCGAGAAGTTAGAGAACAAGGCAAAACCGATGAAAAAGCGGAATGTACAATAAGTACATGAGCATTTTGAAGAGGTTTTAACGCCGTTATCTGGCTTCGTAGCATTCGTGTAATGGTTTCTAGTTCTTAATGTGACAAATATAAGATTTCAAATAATCCGTTTCTTTCATCGCCGGATGTACCGGATGATCTGGTCCTTGATGCCCCTGCTCTAAAACCTGACATTGTGCATTTGCTAAATAAGATGCCTGACGAATTTCATTGAGTAGCTGTTCTCGGCCAAGATGATAGGAACATGAAGCAGAAACTAAAATACCTTCGTTTTTAATTAAATTCATCGCCAATTTGTTTATCCGTCGATAGGCTAAACTGCCTTCTTTTAAATCTTTACGACGCTTTACAAATGCAGGAGGGTCTAAAATAACAACATCAAATTTAGCTTTATCTTCTGCTAAAGACTTTAATATATCGAAAGCATCGCCTTCAATAGTATTAAAATCACTTTCACGCTTATTTAATGCTGCACTTTGTTTTGCCAGGTCTAATGCGAAAGCTGAACTATCAACACAAGTGACTTCTTTTGCGCCCGCTTGTAATGCTTGTATTCCCCATGCACCAACATAACTAAAAACATCCAGTACGCGCTTATCTTTTACATATTGCTGTGTACGTTGACGATTTAAACGATGATCATAGAACCAGCCTGTCTTTTGTCCTTTCTCCAGCGAAGTAACAAACTGTGTACCATTCTCTTCTAATTCAATCAGCTCAGGTAAGTTGCCTAATACTGTTTTGCTATACAACTCAAGACCTTCCAGTTCACGGGAACCGCTGTCATTGCGAAGCAATATTGTTTTAGGTTTGATAACGGAAGATAACGCTTCAATAATATCATCTTGAATATTATTCATACCTGCGGTTGTAACCTGGATCACTAAAGTATCGTAAAAACGATCTACCACTAACCCGGGTAAAGCATCACTCTCACCAAATATTAAGCGGTAGCATGGCACAGAAAAAATCATTTCCCGTAAGCGTAAAGCTTCAGATATTTTTTGTATTAATACGTCTAAGGTGAGTGTTTGTTTTTCAAAGCGACTTACCAGGCGGGCACAAATTAATGTATTGGGATTGACATAAGCAGTACCTAAAACACGACCACGACTATTTGTTACGTGACACCATTGTCCAACTGCAAACTCTTTAAGCGGCGTTTGTTTAGTATCGACTTCATTGCTATACACCCAGGCATGGCCTGCACGCAAACGTCGATCTTCATTTTTTTTCAGTCGTAATTCAGGTAAAAATGCCATTAAGGTTAACCACTTTCAATTAAATATATAAGAAATTTACACTCAAAATATTCGCGTAGTATCGCATGTAAGCTAACTTAATTTCCATTTTTATCTAGGGTCTGTTGATCTTTCATCTATTACTTAGTTTTAATTCACTACCTTAACTGAGCAAGCCTATATTTAACCCAATAATACAAAAATTATTTTATTCCCCGTCATTCCCGCGTGCCTTTAGCGGGAATCTCGTCGTTTAAACACATAGATGGCCCAGGCCAGCTTCTCGACTGTCCCAGTCTCACCTTCTTCCGGCTCGCGCGTTGCTTGGCCGGAATGACGGAGTCGTTAATAAAAAAATATGACTTCCTTTTTCCTAATAATCTGAAAGATCAACAGCCCCTAACAATGCCAGACTGAATTTATTTTAAAAAAGAAGATTACTTATACCTTTGAAATCATTTAGACCAAACTTAAGAAGCCACTTCTCATCATTAAATCCTTCATGAATAAATTTATGCTCAATAGTGATACGGTATTTATCCATAAATAAGCCAACATCAAATGAGATGCCATAAACCATATCATTATCTAAATTATTCTCATCGGGATAGTTCTTATATGCGCGAAGTCCAATTCCATATGAAGAAAAAGCAGGAGATGTTCTGGCATGGCGTAAATTTAGCCCTGTACTGGCGAAAAATGTCCGATCATCGCGATTACGTACCCAATGTAAAGGGGAAAACTCTCCTTCCAGGTAGGTCTTAGTACCATCAAATCGATAAAAAGCTTTTCGATAAGTAAAAACCATCCCGGTCTGGCTTCCATCAATCGCAACTTCATCAGGAATAAGATGTTGCCATCCACTCGGTTTAACTGAGGAGATTGCCCAAATTTTATTATTCTCATCCACCTCATAACTGTTTAAAGCCATTTTAGTCAGCTGAATAGGAATTAAACCGTATTGATTATCTTTGTCAGACATTTCTAATTTATGCAGTCTTGCAATAACTTTTCGTCCTAAACCAAACATCCAGGTATCAGGATCATCTATCATTTCTGATAATTTTTTATTCGAACCCGTTTCAGGATCGCTTTTAAAGTTTTCAGGATATATTGTTTTTAATTTCTTTAAACCAATTAAAAGCTTTGAAAAATCAGTTTCAGTATCTTTTTTTAATTCTATAAATAATGCGTATGAAAATGCTGGCTTATTATTACCATCAATATTTTTATAGTCCGGTAATTTATCTAACCATGCCCACTCAACATAACGTACATTTCCGGATAAATAAGTTTTAAACTCATCTTCAGCTAATATGCGCACCATCATTCGTGCGTTCATGTCACTATTTCTTAATAAATTATTAACTAACTGTTCGACTATTTGACCAACATAGCGACCATGCTGATCATGAGGATTTGTTCTGTCCTTTAAAGGTCTGATACCAAGTTGAATACAACGGTTTTTTACTCCTGAAGAATATTTATGTGTCCCCAGATATTTTTTTCCCTGTCGTAAACACATATTGGAAAAATTGATCATGCCATCATAAACGCCGGCGTAATAATCAAAGTCGCGGAATATCTGACCGAAAAAAGCACCGAAATGTGCAAGATAAGCCCCGCCTAATGGAGGGTAACGTTCAGTTAAAAGTAATCGGCGTGATTTGTTCTCAACTGTGCTGCTATCAAATTTTTCTCTCAAGGCACGGTACAATTCTGCATTTGCATAAATTTCTTGTGCCTTAACCCAAAATTTTCCCTGGTTATATATTCCATAGCCTTCGTTAAGTTCATCGTCATTTTTTATATTTATATTTGGAATTCCTCGACGTTTACTTGGTTCCATATAAACATAATTAACAACTTCATTTTTTAAAATTTCTTTTTCCGATACCGCTTCTTTTATACAATTTTTATGTTTATGTTTACGGCATTCTGATAATTCAACAGCAAGACCAAGAGGAACATTGTCAAAAAAACCACCATCAATAAAATCATAAGTGTATCTTTCATAATTCTGAGGACAAAATAATGCATCACCCTCCGTTCTAAACGAAGCATTATTGTTCTCACTATCAATAATATCATCGCTATTTAAAGTGCCTAACCGACAATAAGATAAGCGAATACGTCCAAAGGCAAAGGGATATGCACTTGATGCTAACGCACTTCTGATGACGTCTTTAAAAGGTATAAAGCCGTTATTATCATGAGGTAACAAAAGGAAGCCCAGCTCCTTGTTGCGTGCAGGATAATTTAGATTATTTCTGAAAACAGCATAACCATTCTGAGTTCTTAACGTTAAAGGAATAACAAAGCGTTGTACTTTTATATTTTGCTTGTCTTCTCCCTCACCTATAATTTTTTCTTCTGGCACATGTCGAGTCACAGTTAAGCCAAGATTCAAATAACAATTATCACGATAATTTCGCGCATGAGCTTTTTCACCAAGGGCATTCAGAACATCTGAAAATATATTTCTCGCAAAAACGCCATCACGATGTTCACCTAATTGATCATATTTATTTGGGTCATCGGGTAACAGGCCTTCAATTCCTATCTTTCGCCACGTTTTATTAAATAAATTATCTTCAACCGTTGAAGGTGAATCTTTGATTTCACAATAACGTAACGCACCAATCAGGGTATTTATCGCTCCGGCAGATGCTCCGGTTATTGCCAGTAATCGGGCCATTTTATCGCCTTTAAGGCGAGCATTGCGTAACTGTTCCATAATCACCCAGTTAAGCCCAGCCTCATAAACACCAAGACTGATACCACCACTGATAGTTAATGAATAAGGTATTTTTTGCGCATTGAGAGCCTTGCTTGCAGAAAAACTTATTTCAGGAAAAACAGCAATAGAAAGGAAAGCGATGGTTAACAAATGAGTAATAAAACCTGTACGCATTCTTATCATTCGTTATTACCTGTGACTTTATTTTTTACCCAGTCGGTATGCATCTACAATTGAAATAACCCAGCCAATTATAAATAGCATCAACAATGTATTTAGAAATGTGTTGTCGGAGAAGCCAGCTAAACCTGCAGTTTTATTAGATATAGATTCAATATCCATTGCAGCCCCACTTTTTTGCATCTCTTCGATAACACTATACGCTTTTTGCATTATTTCGCTAATGATTAAGTAGAGTAATACGATGTTGATGCCAATAATCGACCAACCTCGTTTTTTATAACCCAGAGAAATTTGACCAACTCCTGGTAAAACAAGCGCAGATAAAAGTACAGCCTTAACAGATTTATTCATCATTAAATCCCTCTATTAAATTATCCGGTAAAAGCTTCGTCTGAGTTTAAATAATCAATTTCATCTTGTGAAGATTGCCGTTGTAATATTTCATTTCGATGAGGGAAACGACCAAATTTTTCTATAATTCCACGATGATGCTTTGCAAACTTCCAGTTATCTGTAAGCCCTGCTTTTTCAAATAAACTCACCGATAAATTCTGATCATCAATATTTTCACTGTGCATTAAGGGCATATATAAAAATGCGACTTGTTCTTTATTTATTTCCTGATCAAATTTCTTTTCAACTGCGTGTTTTGTAACTCTAACCGCCATGCTTTCGGTACTAAAGCTTTCTACCTCACCACGAAACATATTCAATGGAAATTGATCAAATATAATCACTAAAGCCAAGCAACCTTCGGCTGTGTTTTTCCAATCTTTATATTCACCACGAATGGCATTTTTCCAAACATACTCATAATTATCTTTTATTTCTTTATCCTGTTTTTCTGTTGAATTAAACCATTTTGATTTAATCCTATCTGAATACCAAAAATTAATTATAGATTCGGGTGTAATTATTTCATTCATCATCTTCTGTCCCGTAAGAAAGGTACCGGAGTCACATCAGTTAAATAGTATAGCCTTTCTTATATACCTTACTTAATATTAAATCCCTGAGCTAAAAAATAAAGTGACTCCGGTACCTGTATTAAATTATTTCACTCATAAAAAAGCCCGCTGATGCGGGCTTTTTATTAACAGTTTTAGAAAGAATTTCCAAAATTCTCTTTATAACGGTTTTTAAACTCATCCATGGTAAAGGCGTGATTCTGGGTACCATGAGATTCAATTTTAATTGCCCCCATTAATGAAGCTATACGTCCTGTAGTCTCCCAGTCGAGGTCATTCAAAATACCGTAAAGAAGACCGGCACGAAAAGCATCACCACAACCAGTAGGATCATTTATACCACTTACTTTACAAACTGGAATTTCATGACGATGACCCTTACTGTAGATATGCGAACCTTTACCACCACGAGTGATAATTAAAGCATCAACCATATCTGCAATTTCACTAGGTGATTTACCGGTACGTTCTTCAAAAAGCTGTGCTTCATAATCATTTAAAGCAATCCAGGTTGCTTTTTCCGCAAAGTCTAAAAGATCAGCACCATCAAACATTGGTAAGCCCTGACCAGGATCAAAAATAAAAGGAATACCTGCTTCAGCGAAATGTTCTGCGTGTTGAATCATGCCATCACGACCATCTGGTGCAACGATACCTACCTTTATACCATCCGTTTTTAATACGCTATTTTCATGCGATAAACTCATAGCACCAGGGTGGAATGCCGTTATCTGATTATCATCTTGATCAGTTGTAATAAAAGCTTGCCCAGTATATGAATCAACTTCCTTAATATACTTACGACTGATACCAAATTTATCCATCCATTCAGCATACGGAGTAAAATCTTTTCCCACTGTCGCCATTGGTAAAGGCTCTTCACCTAACAATTTAAGATTAAAGGCAATATTTCCCGCGCAGCCACCAAACTCTCTGCGCATATCAGGGACCAGGAAAGAAACATTTAAAATATGAACTTGCTCAGGAAGGATATGGTTTTTAAATTTATCATGAAACACCATGATCGTATCATAGGCGAATGAACCACAAATTAATGCTGACATAGTTAACTCCGAATTCTTTTTCTAATTAAATTTTAATTTAAAACTTTAGGCACAAAGATTATAGACCATATGACAATGACGTTAATAAGTGCAGTACTTACTGCTGCTGCACCTAAATCTTTTGCGCGACCTGATAATTCATGATGTTCATCACTAACACGATCAACGATAGCTTCGATACCTGAGTTTAATAACTCAACCATCAATACCAAAAATAAACTACCAATTAATATTGCTAACTCAATACTACTTTCCGCAAAAATAATTGCGAGCGGTAACATAATGGCACCTAAAAACAATTCTTCACGAAAGGCCGCTTCATTTTTATAGCATGCTTTATAACCTAACCACGAATAGCCAAAAGCATCGATAAGTCTGCTAAGGCCTTTTTTTCCAGGTTTTGCCATTTTATTGTCCCTAATAATTTATTATTTTTACCTCGTCATTGCGAGTGAAACGAAGCAATCTCTTCAAAAGAGAATATCACAGAGAGATTGCCGCAGTCATGTTATTCTCTCGCAATGATGGGAAAAAATAAGCTCACTGAGTTAACTTTCAGCAGTCCATGTTAAATCAAGTTCTTTGGCTGCCTTCACATCATCTAACCTTCTAACAGGTAATGTATAAGGTGCACCTTTCACTTTTTCTGCGTCAGTTTCAGCTTCTTTTTGAATTGCAATCATTGCTTCAATAAAGCCGTCTAGCGCATCTTGTGCTTCAGTTTCTGTCGGTTCAATTAAGAAACATTCAGGAACAAGTAATGGGAAGTATGTAGTTGGCGCATGGAAGCCATAATCAAGCAAACGTTTGGCAAAATCCATTGCATTTACATTGAGTTCTTTAGCTTGTTTTTTCAATGTAACAATAAACTCGTGTGTTGCTTTACGATTTGGGAACGCCAATTCAAATCCGGCTTTCTCAAGTTCTTTCATCATATAATTGGCATTTAACGTCGCATATTCAGCAACACGAGTCATACCATCACGACCTAATAAACGCGCATAAATATACGCACGCAATAACACACCTGCATTACCCATAAAGGCAGATAGACGACCAATACTCTGCGTATTATCTTTTTCAGTTACAACATGATATTCATCATCAACTTTTGTCACCATGGGTACAGGTAAGTAAGGAATTAAACGTTCGCTTACGCCCACTGGACCAGCGCCTGGGCCACCTCCACCATGTGGTGTTGAGAATGTTTTATGTAAATTCATATGAATCACATCAAATCCCATGTCACCGGGTTTAACTTTACCTAAAATTGCGTTTAAGTTGGCACCATCGTAATACA
>JAUVGM010000175.1 GCA_030593785.1 Gammaproteobacteria bacterium
CATTCTTGAGCCTACCACAGGTCAAGGTTATGAACGTGACCCACGTTCTGTTGGTAAACGTGCAGAAGCTTATTTAAAATCAACGGGTATTGCAGACACAGCTTACTTTGGTCCAGAACCAGAATTTTTTGTTTTTGACAGTGTACAGTGGAAAACAAGCATGAGCGGCATGTCTTATTCTGTTGATTCTGATGAAGCAGAATGGAACTCCGATAAAGTTTATGAAGATGGCAACATCGGTCACCGTCCAGGTTTAAAAGGTGGTTATTTCCCAGTACCACCAGTAGATTCATTAAACGATTTACGTGCAGCAATGTGTCTAGCAATGGAAGAGATGAATCTTGAAGTTGAAGTACATCACCATGAAGTTGCAACTGCAGGTCAATGTGAAATTGGTACAAGGTTTGATACTTTAGTTACACGTGCTGATAAAACTCAGATTCTTAAATACTGTGTTCATAACGTTGCACACATCTATGGTAAAACGGCGACTTTCATGCCTAAACCATTAGTGGGTGATAACGGTAGTGGTATGCACGTTCATATGTCTTTGGCAAAAGATGGTCAAAACTTATTTGCCGGTGATGAGTACGGCGGTTT
This sequence comes from Gammaproteobacteria bacterium, assembly GCA_030593785.1. Classification (GTDB taxonomy): domain Bacteria; phylum Pseudomonadota; class Gammaproteobacteria; order UBA6429; family Thiohalophilaceae; genus JAGLTQ01. The sequence goes on from JAUVGM010000175.1 coordinate 601, forward strand.
ATCTGAAACTGCGCTTTACTATATTGGTGGCATCATTAAACATGCTAAAGCATTAAATGCGTTCACTAACTCTTCAACAAACTCTTACAAGCGTTTGGTTCCAGGCTTCGAAGCACCTGTTATGTTAGCTTATTCAGCACGTAACCGTTCAGCTTCAATTCGTATTCCTTTCGATCCAAATCCAAAAGGACGTCGTATTGAATTACGTTTCCCTGATCCAACGGCTAACTCATACTTAGCATTCGCTGCAATGTTAATGGCGGGTCTAGATGGTATCCAAAATAAGATTCACCCAGGTGAAGCAATGGATAAAGATTTATATGACTTACCAGCAGAAGAAGCAGCAGCGATTCCACAAGTTTGTCATTCATTTGACCAAGCTTTAGAAGCGTTAGCAGCAGATAATGACTTCTTAACTCAAGGCGATGTATTCACTAAAGATATGATTGATGCATTTATTGAACTTAAAGAAGAAGAAATTCAGCGTTTACGTATGTCTACGCATCCAGTTGAATTTGATATGTACTACAGCTGTTAATAGCTTAAGTCATATTAATCAAAGACGCCTTCTATATGAAGGCGTTTTTTTTGCTTTGAAAAAATGATAGGTTGGTTTTTAGGCCAACAATATACTTGTTTATATAGAGCCTGTTGGCTATGCTCTGTGTATGAGTAAATTTATTCTTTCTTTAATTTGTCTTTGTTTATCTGTTTCAGTAACAGCCGAAACGGTATACAAAAAAACAAATCCAGATGGCAGTGTTATTTTTACTGATCAACAATCAACGGATAGTGAAGAAATTAAAGTTCGTAAACCAACGACATTTAGCCCACCTCGTTTGCCGGCATTAACGCTACCGACGAAAAAATTAAGCCCAAGTTTTAATTATGAATTATCAATAAGCAAGCCAGTAAATGATTCGACCGTTCTTAATACGTCAGATGTTGTTGTCTCTGTGTCTGTACAACCCGCTTTAAAAAGTGCGTATGGTCATAAAATTCGATATAAATTGGGTATCCAGTCGCTTACCAGCGATAAAATGAGTGTGACGTTTAAAAATGTTGATCGTGGTACACATAATATTTATGTCAGCATTATAGATTTAAAAGGTGAAGTTATTAGTCCTGTTGCATCAGTTCAATTTCACATGAAGCGGTTTTTCAAAAAGCCTGTTCCGAAGCCTAAGCCAAAAGTCCCATAATCTTTCTCTCGCACCAACATGGTGCATTCTGATTGCATTTATAATACTCTACATCTCTAGAATGAGAGAGCTGCTATCGAACCTCGTAAATGCATATCTTAACTCATTGATTTAATTGATTTTTAATGACAAGCATTTTTTCATAGAATTTATAGTAATAACTCCACTTGGCTTGGTTTTTGCTCAAGTCTACTTAACGATAAAGGAAAGAAATGAGTAAACAGCTTGAACTACAAAAACGGGTGCTAGAAGGGATGAGTACCGTAGTTTTACTGTTTGATGCAGATTTAATTCTGAGTTACATCAATCCAGCGGGAGAGATGTTATTTGAGCAAAGTTCACGAAAAATGCTGGGTCTCACTTATGTAGATTTAATTCAGCACCGAGATGAAATTTCGTTAAATAAATGGGTTGATGATATTAAATCAGGACAATCTTTCACTCGACACGAAGTGCCTTTAGTTTTGTTTCATGAGAAAGAAGTTACTGCAAACTTAACTATTCTACCGTTAACCGATAGTGAAGAAAAAACTGATTATTTATTAGAAATGTTTCCAGTTGATCGTTGGTTGCGCATAACGCGTGATGAACATCGGGTAGAACAACAGGAAGTGACTCAAGAGATTTTACGTGGATTAGCGCACGAAATAAAAAACCCATTAGGTGGATTACGTGGTGCGGCACAACTTTTAGAAAGAGAGTTACCAAGTGAAGAACTAAAGGAATATACGCAAGTCATTATTAGTGAAGCAGACAGACTTAAGGCATTGGTTAATCGCATTCTTGGACCTGCAGGGTTGCCTAAAGTAAAAGAAGTAAATATTCATGAAATATTAGAGCGAGTTAGAAGCTTAATAAAAATTGAAGTTGGTGAAGGTATACAAATTCATCGTGATTATGATCCTAGTATTCCTGAATTGAATGTTGATCCAGATATGTTGATCCAGGCGTTATTAAATATTGCACGAAATGCATGTGAAGCTTTAGGTGAAGAAGGAAATATTACCTTTAAAACACGGGTAGTAAGAAAATATACTATCGGTCATCAACGTCATAAGTTAGTGGCGTGTATAGAGGTAATTGATGATGGCCCGGGAATTCCTGCGGATATAAAAGATAAAATATTTTTTCCAATGGTAACAGGTCGAGCAGAGGGTAGTGGCTTGGGTTTAGCAATTTCACAATCATTGATTCAACAACATGATGGCTTAATTGAATGTCATAGTGAACCCGGTAAGACCGTGTTTTCTGTCATTTTGCCGATTAATTAATAAGGTAATAGAAGTATGAGCACGAATGAAAACAAGGAAAGTATTTGGGTTGTTGATGACGATCGTTCAATACGATGGGTATTAGAAAAGGCGTTAAGCAATGCGGATATGAAAGTACAAACGTTTGAAGAAGCAGACAGTGTGCTTAAAGCATTAGAAAAATCTCAACCTGATGCCATCATTAGTGATGTACGTATGCCAGGTATGGATGGTTTAGCCATGTTAGATAAAATTCATGCAAATCATCCTGACTTACCTGTCATTATTATCACCGCGCACTCAGATTTGGATAGTGCTGTCTCAGCCTATCAAGGTGGTGCGTTTGAGTATCTTCCAAAACCTTTTGATATTGATGAAGCTGTTGAGCTCACACGTCGTGCGGTAAAACATCATAGAGAAATTTCAAAAGAAAAAGGAAGTAAAACAGAACCGTTACAGGAAACAGAAATTATTGGTGAAGCGGCTTCTATGCAGGAAGTGTTTCGCGCCATTGGACGTTTATCTCGCTCGAATATAACAGTGTTAATTAATGGTGAGTCAGGCACAGGTAAAGAACTTGTTGCCGAAGCATTACATCGACACAGCCCTCGTGCCGGTAATGCCTTTATTGCTTTAAATATGGCGGCAATACAACGTGATTTATTGGAGTCTGAATTATTCGGTCATGAGAAAGGTGCCTTTACCGGCGCACAAGCAATGCGAAAAGGCCGTTTTGAGCAAGCCGATGGCGGTACTTTATTTTTAGATGAAATTGGTGATATGCCTGCAGAGTTACAAACACGTTTATTACGTGTGTTAGCTGATGGTGAGTTTTATCGGGTCGGTGGTCATATTCCGGTTAAAGTTGATGTACGTATTATTGCCGCAACCCATCAAAATCTGGAAGAACGTGTAGAAAATGGAGGTTTTCGTGAAGATTTATTTCACCGATTAAATGTTATTCGAATCCATATACCCGCATTACGTGAGCGCAGTGAAGACATTGGACTGCTTGCACGACATTTTTTACAGAGTGCAGCAGCAGAGTTAGGTGTAGAAACTAAAAGTCTTGATGATGAATCATTAGAATTTTTAAGAAAGCTGGAATGGCGCGGCAATGTTAGACAGCTACAAAATACCTGTCGTTGGTTAACGGTGATGGCACCAGGGCAAGAAGTTCATATTGATGATTTACCGCCTGAGTTATTAAACAAGGAAGCAAAACTTCAAGTCAGTAATGACTGGATAAAGGTTTTACAATACTGGGCAGAGCAACAGCTGGCCAATGGTGAAACAGATTTATTTGATAAAGCGACCCCGGAGTTTGAGCGCGTCATGATTCAAACTGCATTACGCAGTGCGGGTGGTCGTCGTCAGGATGCTGCACGATTGTTAGGTTGTGGACGAAATACCTTAACTCGTAAGATTAAAGAACTAGATATGGAAGATACAGTTTAAGGTAAAAGTGTTTAAAATGTAGGTTGGTTCAAGGAATAAAATGACGGAACCAACAAAATTTTATTATTGATTTCGCTATACTTCAGTTAACCGATATTAAAAAACTTCTCGCCAATAAATAACTCGATCATCACCGCGGTAAAGCCCAAACGAAGCAGTACCAAATGGGCCACATAAACCTGCATCAACGCCCGTTGTGATGTCATCATCACTATCAGCATTGTCACAATCAACAGTCCAGCTATAGGTTAACCAACTAGAAATATTATTTGCCAGTAAATTAACGGAGCCTTCATTACCTGCACCCGGTGCACTAAATGTAATATTTGAGAGTCCATTTGATTCTGCTACGGCACCTGTTACCGTCGTTTCACCGCTTGATAAATTGCCGGTATAGTTTGTTAATGCACCTGCGGTTGCATCATAGTTTGTACAAGTATCATTTGTGTTAAGCACGAAACCATCGTCAGTTAAATCAGCAACAGTCGCATTATCAGAATAATATTCAATTTTTAAAGGCATTGTTAAAGGTGTTAATTCTGGTCCATATACATTTTCTAATCGAGCTCGACCACTTCGAATCACATTAGTGGCTTCAGTAGTCCCCGTTGCGGTGGGTGTATCTGCGTCACGAGCACGTAGTATAACAGTTGCAGGAATAGTATCTTTTGCTGAAAAAGTATAAGTAACATCTACTCGTGTACCAATTCCGTTAACAAAGTTAGCTGCAAGAATACTATTGTTCGTGAAGTTTGTAGTGTCTCCTGCATTTGAAACAGTAGTATTAAATGCATAAGTGTTTTGGTAGTTAAGCGTGGTGCCACCACCGTTGTTTTTAGCATAAGCTGTAACAGAAGAAGGTTGGCCTGAATAGGTAAATGTATTGCAGCCCGGAGTTAGTGTGGTATCAAAATGATCAGGAACAAAACGACCTACATTTTGTGCATTACCAATAATATTACTTCCACTTGCTAAATAATTTGTTAGTGTAGTAGTAAGGTTTACAATACCAGCTTCACTCCAGGTGAGTGTTTTGGTGCCTACACCGTTAGTAAATGTTGCGCTGTTAGCACTATTTGATATTGTTCCAGTATTTGGCACTAAAGTGACGGTTGGTACTGCGATTACATTCGCAGGTATAACTGCTGTTATTTCATTTCCAAAGTTTTGGGTAGTTGAATTGTTGGTCAGATTAGCACCTGTGTCAGCTATACCATCATCATTTGTATCATC
>JAUVGM010000262.1 GCA_030593785.1 Gammaproteobacteria bacterium
AAAGGTTTAATTAACGATCCAAACCTTGATGAAAGTTATGAGATTAATAAAGGCCTGCATCTTGCTCGTTGTTTATTAGCTGATTTGAATGACATGGACGTGCCTGCAGCAACAGAATTTCTTGATTTGATCACACCACAATACGTTGCCGATTTAATTAGTTGGGGTGCGATTGGCGCGCGGACCACAGAAAGCCAGGTGCATCGTGAGTTAGCTTCGGGTTTATCTTCGCCCGTGGGTTTTAAGAACGCGACAGATGGCGGGCTCCAGGTTGCGATTGATGCGATTGGTGCTGCAAGTCGTCCGCATAATTTTCTTTCTTTAACTAAAGAAGGTTACTCCGCTATTTTCGCCACCACAGGTAATGATGATTGCCATATTATTTTACGTGGTGGTAAAGAGCCAAACTATGATGCAACTCATGTTAAGCAAGCGGTTGCTGAACTTGAAGCTGCCGGTGTACAACCGCGTTTAATGGTTGATTGCAGTCATGCCAATAGTCAAAAAGATCATCAAAAACAAATTGATGTTGCAGAAGTAATCGCACAGCAAATCTCTGCTGGTAATGAAAATATCATGGGTGTAATGATTGAAAGTCATCTCGTAGCAGGCCGACAGGATGTTGAAGAAGGTAAAGAGCTGGTTTATGGACAAAGCGTTACTGATGCCTGTATTAACTGGGAAGACAGTATTGGTGTATTAAAAAGTTTAGCTAAAGCGGTTAAGCAGCGTCGTGATGGAAAATAAAATAATCGATCTACAAAGCAAGCTCGCTTTTCAGGACGAAACCATTAATGAGTTAAATGATGTTATTACTGATCAACAGAATCAGTTAGATCAGCTACGAGAAGAAATTAGACTTCTAGGTTTGCGCATTGCGAATGTTGCAGAAGCGTCTAATGTTTCTGATGAGAAAGAACCACCACCTCCGCATTATTAATATTAAAGTTCTGTCATTGCACTTAATGAACCGCTTCGCGTTTCGTCAGTATTACCCTAACCTGCTCCGCACGTTCTGGCATCGAGCGATAGCGCGGCAATATCCTAAATTAAATACCGACTCAGAAAGATTGCCGCAGTCATTTTATTCCCTCGGCAACTGCTCCTGCGTTACTCTACCTCCTGCGTCCATGCAGTCGTCGCAATGACGGTTTTTTTATAAATCAGTCGCACAACACCGCTTAAATTTTTTCCCGCTTAAACATGGGCATGGCATATTTTTTGTAAGTTGCACTGTTTTAACATCTTCACCATCAAGGTATTGCCAGTTCTTTTCTTTAATAAAGTTACTGTTTTCAATTAAGGCATATATCTTATCTTTATTAAGCGTGTCCTGAGTAAAGTAAGCGACAAAGTGAACCGTGGTTTCAGATGCAGAAATAATTTTTAATTTTTCCCATTGAGTCGAATCATCTTTTAAATCAAGTGAATCTGGACGTGTAGATTCATGCCAGCTTTTTAGTAAATAATTTTCATTTTTTAATAGATACGCACTATAACGTGAGCGCATAAGTTGTTCTGCATTGTCAGGATGTTGAGAGCGATTAATAAATTGCCCGCAACATTCATCATATGATTTGTCTGAACCGCAGGGACATAGAGTTAAGTTGTTTGTGAACAAGGTGAGTTAACGAACAAGTGCAAGTGACAAAGCTGGCCAGTAAGTAATGATTAATACCGCGGCAAGTAGAACAAAAAAGAAAGGAATGGTTGCTTTATAGATGTCGGTAATAGGCCGGTTGAAACGATAGCTTGCTATAAATAAATTCATACCAACGGGTGGGGTAAAATAACCAAGTTGCATATTAGCAAGAAAAATAATACCTAAATGAACGGGATCAATGCCATAACCAATTGCGAGCGGCACGATTAGCGGAACCATAATAACGAGTGCAGAAAAAATATCGAGAATAGCGCCAAGAAGAAGTAAGAATAAATTCAGGAAAAGTAAAAATGTAATTGGGCTATGAATATGTTGTTTTACCCAGTCAAATAATATTGTAGGTATTTCCGCATCAATTAAATAGTTTGTTAAAGCGAGTGAAACACCGAGAATCAAAAGTATTCCACCAACAACAAGCATGGATTCTTTTGCTATCTCTGGGAGTTCTTTTAGCTTCGTTTCTTTATGAATAAATATCTGCACGAAAAGAATATATAAAGCGGTAATTGCTGCTGCTTCAGATATTGCGAAGAAGCCACCATAAATACCTCCAAGTACAATGAAGGGTAAAGGCATTCCCCAAGCGGCTTCTTTTAAAGCATCGAGGGCCTCTTTTTTATCAAAAGGAATTTTAGGTTTAACAATATTTCGGTTGGTCCAGGCACTCCACATGATAATAAAAAAAATCATTAACAGACTGGGATATAAACCTGCCACGAATAATTCTTTGATAGTGACTGATTGTTCTAAATCCATTTGCTGGACAATAACCGCATAAATAATTAGTGGTAATGAAGGTGGTAACAATAAACCCAGACTACCCGACGTTGTTACCAAACCGAGGCTAAACTTTTTACCATAACCATCACGCGTTAAAGCGGGGTAAAGTAAAGCGCCCATCGCAACAATAGTGATCCCGGTTGCGCCGGTAAATGCTGTGAAAAAAGCACAGGCAAATAAACTGATAACAACAAGTTCGCCGGGTAACCAGCCGAGAAGTGCGCGCGATAATCGCACCAGTCTTTTTGAAGTATTACCGTGACTTAAAAGATAACCGGCGAAAGTGAATAAGGGTAAGGCGAGTAATAATGGTGTATTGGTTAAACGAAAAATTTCTATGGCGATGACAGAGAGGTCGATGCCTGATGAGTAAAAGCCAATAAGTGCAAGAGATAATATGACCGCAAATAATGGCATGCCAAAAAGAGCAAGTATTAAGATAACAGGAATTAAATAACCAATACTCATGAAACATTACCTTTATATAAACTCGCCATCATGTGAATTCACTTGGAGGATTAATATCACTTGGCTCAGGGTTTAATGAATAGCCCGGCATAATGGAATAACACAAATAACGTAAAGCCATAACAATAAATGCGAGAGGAATAATGGTTTCGCATAACCACACCGGGACATTGGCAAAAGCAATAAGACCATCTTCATATTCATATTGAATAAATTCAATGCTGTAGTACGCAACAATGGCGCAAACGATTGCTGTAATCAACTCGGTAACACGCCAGATATTACCTTGCAGTTTTGCAGGAAGGTAATGAGATAAAACATCGATACGAATGTGTTTTCTATTGCGGCTGGCGAACATTGCACCAAGCATGCCTATCCATAATACAAAAATACGTAAAGCGGAATCTGCCCAGAAAATACCGGAGTCAAAAAAATTACGTAATATAATTTGTGAGCTGGCAAGTAAAATTGCAGTTAGTAAAAAAAACAATAAAAGGAATGTTTCTGTTGCTAACAGAAAATTATGGATACGGGATAAAGTTAGTCGCACGGTTATTTTATTTTTTGATAGTCAGCAATATGTTTATTAATTAATTTGTACATTTTTTTAGTATGAAAGCCCTTTGCTACTAACTCTGAATTACCTTCATGTGCAAGTTTTTTCCATTCGGAAATTTGATTGCTTTCTGGCTTAACAAATGTGATGCCTTGATTCTTCAAAGCTGCTAAAGCGGCCTTATTGTCTTTTTGGTTTTGCGCATCGATTTCTTTAAAATTTCTGTTTAATATTTCAGTGACAATTTTTTTATCAGCAGTATTGAGTTTTTTCATAGCTCGTTTGCTAATAACCAATGTGGCCCAACCATAGAGTAAAGGCATGTCGGTTAAATATTTAACCTGAGTGTGCCATTGTAATGCGATCGAGGCGATAGGAGAAATTGCAATAGTATCGACTAAACTTGTTTGTAAGGCAGCTAAAACATCACTAAAAGGCAGCGGTATTGGTTTGAATTTAAATGCCTTAGA
>JAUVGM010000319.1 GCA_030593785.1 Gammaproteobacteria bacterium
GTTTTGAAAAACTGGTCGCTATTATAAAAGATAAGCTAAATTAATTTTCTTTTATTGTTTTAGGTACCGGAGTCACGCCTAATTCAAGCCTCATGCTTTATTAATATTTATACCTAAAACAAAACAAGATATTCTAAAAACTCAGGTGACTCCGGTACTTGTGGAACGTCTATTTTTAATTATCAATTTCTTTTGTAATGGCTCGGTTAAATAAGGCATCAACCGCATCTTGTGGTGATGAGTCATTATATAAAACATTAAAAACCTGCTCGGTAATTGGCATATCAATGTTTTGTTTTTGTGCCAGAGCAACAACTTCTTTTGCAGTAGAGACACCTTCAACAACCTGACCTATTTCTTTAACAACAGCATCAAGATTTTTTCCTGCACCGAGTGCAATACCGGTACGACGATTTCGTGATTGATCATCGGTACATGTGAGAACTAAATCACCCAGTCCGGTTAAGCCGGTAAATGTTTCACCTTTTGCATTTAAAGAAATACCAAGTCGAGATATTTCAGCCAGCGCACGGGCAATTAAAGCCGCACGGGCATTGGCACCAAATCCCATGCCGTCTGCAATACCCGCAGCGATGGCAATAACATTTTTACATGCACCGCCAATCTCAACACCAATTATATCTTCACTGGTGTAAGCACGGACATGATCATTATGAAGTAAGTGTGCCCAGTCTAAAGCAAGCGTTTGATCTTTTGATGCAACTGTAACTGCACCTGGTAACCCTTGTGCAACTTCTTTGGCAAAGGTTGGACCAGAGACAACCGCAAGTGAAATTTCATTACCTAAAACTTCGGTAGCAACCTGATGTAAAAGTTTGCAGCTGCCCGCTTCAAGACCTTTAGTAGCCCAGGCGATTCGGTGTGCATCAGTTATTAAGGGTTTTAGTAATTCGAGAGTTTGACGAAAAGCATGACTGGGTACAACGACCAGAATATCTCTAACATCTTTGAGTGTAGCTTCGAGATCAGCGCTTACATTTAATTTTTCAGGAAAAGTCAGGCCAGCAAGATAACGATTGTTTTCACGAGCCTGTTGCATGGCTTTTGCGTGATCAGCATTGTGCGACCACAGATTAACGCTATGATTATTTCGCCCAAGCAGCATTGCAAGTGCAGTACCCCACGAGCCTGCACCTAAAACAGCAATTGTTTGCGTGTGGTTAATACTCATGGATTAGTTGATTGTTGCGCCTTCATTGTTTTGTATATGTTGAGCATAGATGGCATCAAAATTAACCGGCGCAAGCAGTAACTGAGGAAAGCCACCTTTTGTTACCAGATCAGAAATGGCTTCACGAGCATAAGGAAATAAAATATTCGGGCAGAAGCTACCTAACATACCATTTAAATTTTCTTCATCCATATTCGCAATGGAAAAGATTCCACACTGTTTTATTTCAACTAAAAAAGCGGTTTTATCTTTATTTTTTGCGGTAACGGTAAGGCTTAATTCAACTTCATAGACGTTTTTATCAATGGACTGGCCATGTGAATTAAGGTCCATATTAATTTCAGGATTCCATTCGTCTGTAAAAACAGCCGGTGCAGCCGGTGATTCAAATGAAACGTCTTTTAAATAAATTTTTTCAATTGAGAAATGAGGTTCATTGCTTTGTTCTTTAGTTGTTTCTTTTGTATCAGACATTTTTATTCCAGTTTAGAATTTAATAGTTTTAAATAGTGCTATTAAGCTGAGTTTTGTTTAACCCAGTTAATGAGATTTTGTAAATCCATCGCACCTGCGGTACGCGCAATTTCTTTTCCATTTTTAAAAATAGCGAGCGTTGGAATACTGCGTATTTGAAATTGTGCGGCAAGTTGTTGTTCAGCTTCAGTATCAACTTTTGCAACTCGGATAGTGGGTTGTAATTGCTGTGCGGCTTGAGCAAAAATGGGTGCCATCATTTTACAGGGACCGCACCAGGGTGCCCAAAAATCAACAAGAACCGGAATATCGTTTCGTGATGTATGCTTGCTGAAATTACCCGCGTTGAGTTCAAGTACTTCACCGGTAAATAAGGCTGCTTTGCATTTACCGCATTTCGCTGAATTGTCATGAGAAGAAAGTTTTTCAGCTGGAAGGCGGTTAATGCTGTCGCAATGTGGACAAACTATGTGAATGTTTTCACTCATGATCAACTTAGTTCACTTATAATCCCAAACGTGAATCAAGAGTACCTTCAGCTTCAAGATCAAATAAATCATCACAACCACCAACATGATAGTCATCAATAAATATTTGTGGGACGGAAGTACGGTTGCTACGTTTAATCATTTCATCATGACGTTCAGGTTCCTGGTCTACTCGAATTTCTTCATATTCAACATTTTTACTTTCGAGTAATTTCTTAGCGCGAACACAATATGGACAAAATGGTGTACAAAAAACTTCTACTTTAGGCATATCAAATGATCTCTATAAATTATATTAAACAATAAGGATGTTATTTTTTGCTCTAGTCTATTTTTTTACTATTAGTTTATTTCTTTACCTAAGTTTATTTTTTCACTAAAGGTAAGTTGGCACTTTCCCATGCCATTACGCCGCCGCTTAAATTAAAGACTTGCTCAAAACCTTCTTTCTTTAAATTTGCGCAGGCTTGTGATGAGCGGTGGCCAGAACGACAAGCGACAATCACTTTTTTAGATTTATGTTTTTCAAGGTCTTTCATACGTGTTTTCAAACCTGAAAGCGGAATATGTAATGAGTTAATAATATGACCTTCGCTATATTCATTATTCTCACGTACATCAAGAATCAGGGCATCATCCCGGTTAATCATTTGTGTACTTTGTGCAGGTGTGACTGAACTATAACCACGTAATTTTTCACCCACCAAGCTGTGGATCAGCATAAGTGAAACGATAACAATGGCAACAACAAGCATTGTGTTATTGCTGGTAAATGTAATAAGTTGATCCATGATATTTTCGCAATTTAATGAGTATGTAGAATTAAAAACCCGTGGCTATCTGAGTAACCACGGGTAATATATTTTAGAAATAAGGGTAAAGCTTAAGAGCAGGAATCGCACTCTTTGCCA
>JAUVGM010000174.1 GCA_030593785.1 Gammaproteobacteria bacterium
CAAGATGGCAATATTATTAGACATGTTGGCGATGTTAATAAAAATCAAACCATAAAAACTGAACTTGCAAAAGGTCATATTTATTCAACCATCACGGAAATTAATGATGATTAAAAATGTACTACTTATTTCTTTCTTTACGTTAATAACTTTTAAGTTAGCAATAGCTGAAGTATTTCCTACGGCATCCCCCGTACCAGGCGGCATTGCAATCATTAAGCTGGATTCTGATTTTAATAATCAATCAAAAGTGTATTTTTGGAAAAAAAGAATTTTAACACGAAAAGTGAACAATACGTGGCAGGCTCTGGTCGGTCTTCCTCTAAAAATAAAAGCAGGTGTTCATAAAATTAAAATTATAAATGCGCTGGGAAAGAAATATTTTCAGGAATTCTCAGTGCATAACAAAGATTATGAAACAAGACATATAACAATAAAAAATAAACGCATGGTTTCACCAACTAAAAAAGATATTGAACGTCACTATAAAGAAAAGCCCCTGATTGTTGCAGCATTAAAAACGTGGACAGAAAATTCTAATATACAAACAAATTTTATACATCCGGTAGATGGACGCTTTAGTAGTATTTTTGGTTTAAAACGTATTTATAACAATCAAAAAAGAATACGACGCCATACCGGGCTTGATATAGCAGCCCCTACCGGCACAGCAATTATTTCACCAGCAAAAGGTAAAGTAGTACGCACAGGTTCTTACTTTTTTACCGGCAACACCGTTTTTATTGATCATGGCCAGGGCCTAATCAGCATGTATTGCCACTTAGACAAAACAAATGTCAAAGTAGGACAAGAACTAACACAAGCACAGAATATTGGAACCGTTGGCATGACGGGTCGTGTAAGTGGACCACATCTGCATTGGGTTGTTAGTTTAAATAATACAAAAGTAGATCCAAAGTTATTTATTACAAACAATGACGCTGAAAAATAACGACGAACTTCCAAAATGGGTCAAGTGGAAAGCACAAGATGAAGATGGAGCCTGGTGGGGTTATAGTGTTGAGCCACTTGAGTTCAGTCATGGCTGGTATGAAAATGAAATTGGATTAAGAATAAAACTAATACAATCCAACGCTAATCCTGATTGGAAAAAATCATTAACTAAAGTAATAATAAAATAATATTTTATGGACACTCTTTTTTTCTTAACCTCAAAAATCGTCTGGCTACTCATTTCTCCCGATAGCTTATTATTGATACTTGTTCTTAGCTCACTTATTTTCCTTTATATTGGTAAACAAAAAATTGCTAAAAGCATACTTACAATAACGAGTGGTTTACTTGTGATCATTGCTTTTTTACCCATAGGAGAATGGTTACTCTATCCACTAGAATCTCATTTTCAAACCAACCCAGCTTTATCGAAAAATATTGATGGAATTATTGTTCTTAGTGGTTCAGAAGATGCACTACTTTCCAAAGTATGGAAACAAATTGAGATAGGAAGTACAGTAGAACGTGATTTAGCCTTCATGAATTTATCTCGACAATTTCCAAATGCTAAACTTTTATTTACTGGTGGCACAGGAAGTTTAAATAGCCAGGAATACAAAGCGGCAGATGTTGCAAAAAAATTATTTGCACAACAAGGAGTTGATGTCTCACGAATCACATTTGAACGTGAATCACGCAACACATATGAAAACGTGATCTATAGTAAAAAAATTATTAAACCTGTAGCAAATGAAAAATGGATTTTAATTACCACCAGTTGGCATATGCCACGCTCTGTTGGTATATTTTGCAAAGCCGACTGGCCTGTTATTCCATATCCTGTCGATCACCAGACAAATAAAGATAACCTATTCAGAGTTAATTTTGATTTATTAGTGAATTTAAGCACGCTAAAAACGGCAATAAAAGAATGGGTGGGATTGTTTGCCTACTACTTAAGCGGTAAAACAACCTCACTCCTACCAAAGCAATGCTACTAAAGAGTAATAGACTATTGTATGGATAGTGAGGAGTTAGAGAACAAGGCAAAAACCAACGAAAAAGCGGAGCTTACACGTAGTAAGTGAGCATTTTGAGTTGGTTTTTAACGCCGTTATCTCACTCCTCACTATTCATACGGTTGTCTATTTTACGTGTTTCATCATACGTCGTCTCTTAACCTGCTGTCGCCGAGTAAGATTATTCTTATTCTTCCTATCTTTGAACGGATTGTCGCCTGTTTTAAATTCAATCCGGATGGGCGTGCCATGTAAATTTAAACGTTTAAGAAACGCGTTAAATAAATAGCGCTTATAACTCGCAGGAACATCATCTGTTTTATTGCCATGAATAACTATAATTGGTGGGTTTTTACCACCTTGGTGTGCGTAGCGAAGTTTAATCCTGTGACCGTGAACTATTGGAGGTTGATGTTGTTGTACCAGGAATTCCAGCAACTTTGTAAGTTTTGGCGTTGAGAATTCCGCCATTGCAGATTTATATGCAGTTTGGACATAACCAAATAAATCACCAACACCGGTCCCATGTAGAGCGGAGATATACTTCTTCTTGGCAAAACTTAAGAAGGGTAACTTGTAATCCAGTTCGTTTTTTATTTTTTCTTTTTGTTCATCGTCAAGCCCATCCCATTTGTTAATTGAGATAACAAGGGCACGACCCGCATCCATAATATAACCCAGCAACGTTACATCTTGTTCACTTATTGTATCTTGCGCATCCAAGACCATAATAACAACATTAGCATCCTGAATAGCTTGTAATGCTTTAATAACACTGTATTTTTCAACAACTTCTTTTACTTTACCGCGACGTCTTACCCCAGCCGTATCGATGATGGTATATTGTTGTCCATCACGTTCAAATGGAAGATAGATGCTATCGCGTGTCGTACCCGGTTGATCATAAGCAACGACGCGCTCTTCACCTAAGATACGATTTACCAAAGTCGACTTGCCAACATTAGGTCGACCAACAATGGCTATCTTAATTCCCGCAACAACCCCCAATTCATTTTCAGATTCAGGAAGGTCAGCAAGAGCTGACTCTATAAGAGCAGTTACTCCCCTGCCTTGTGATGCAGCAATTGGTTTAGGTTCACCCAATCCTAATGCAAAAAATTCAGCAACAACAACTTCAGCATGAAAACCATCAATTTTATTTACAACAAGAATAATTGTTTTACCAGTATTACGAAGACGTTTTGCAATTTCAGCATCCATTGGCGTCAGCCCATCATGGGCATCCGTCATGAATAAAATAATATTTGCTTCTTCAACAGCTAACCAGGACTGCGCAGCCATCAAGCCATCTAAACCTTCAACTTCACCACTTAAACCACCCGTATCAATAACGATGTAAGGAATATCACCCAACTTTCCGTCACCGTACTTTCGATCACGCGTCATACCAGGTTGATCAACAACCAGGGCATCACGGGATCGTGTCAAACGATTAAATAATGTTGACTTACCAACATTGGGACGTCCAACTAATGCAATTACGGGTTTCATGACTATTTAGTTTTCTCAATTTTGAATGCTTCCAGATGACCAACTCGATCCAGTGAAAGCAAAGTGTCATTAATTAATAAGGGACGAACAAGAATGTTATTCCATTTACTAAATAATAAATCTAACTCTTTATCTTGTTCTTCATCCGAGATCGCAACATCGCTTGCATTAAGCTGTTTTCGAGCAATTATTTTTCCATCTTCACGTGTTATCCAGTGTAAATAACCATCGTAATCACCAACAACAATATAGTTATCATAGGCTACAGGGGCTGTTAATTGTCGGCGTAATAGTTTATTTTGACGCCACAAGGTAGCTCCATTATAACGATTTAATGCCCACACTTGCCCCATCGCATCAGTTATATAAACACGAAATGCATCTACATAAAGACCAGAATAAGATGAAAAATCACGACTCCAGATCACTTGACCAGAGCCTATTTTTACAGCAGCGATACGTCCTTGATAACCGGCAATGTAAATCACATCATCAATAACGATGGGATCAATATCCATATCAATAACACGTTCGAGTTGATTTCTTCCTTTAGCAACAGCAATGGTTGTTTCCCATAACAATTTTCCTTGCCTTAAACTTAGCGCTGAGAGTTTTCCGCTATCTGAAGCAGTAATAACAATATCGTTTATAATTAAAGGTGAGCTATTTCCACGTAATGTTAAGCGTGGAACTGAGCGATCATAAACCCAGGACTGATTGCCAGTTGATGCATTTAAACCATAGACTCTACCATCAATTGTTTTGACAACAAGCACACCCTTAGCGATAGCAGGACGAGATAAAATCTCACTACTTAGTTGTGTGCGCCACAATATTTTTCCATTTTTCTCATCTTTTTTAGCCACATCTATAGCAACAACTTCACCTTTACTATTGCCCAAGAACAACGTTCCATTTGCTAAGGTTAAGCCACCCGATGCCGGCATATTTAAATCTTTTTCCCAGATTATTTTTCCAGTATCAACCGTGAACGCTTGAAGGTGTCCGGTATAATCAACAATATAACCGGTGTTATTCTTAAAAACGGGCTTAAGCTTTAAATAAAAATCACTTACACCCTGACCTGCGGTAAATTTCCACAAGCGAGAAATATTAATTTTATTATCTAAGGGTGTTAACTCAACCGGTGGTAATACGGGAGAAGGTGAACTACCGCAGCCCACTAAAATCAGAAAAACAGTAACTACAGAAATAAATCTCACTTTTCATTAACCTCAGCAGGTTTAACCATTGTCTTTGCTTGAGTTAAATCATCAAGCTTCATTTTAATAATGGCATAACGTTGATCACCCTGAGGTAGAGAAGCTAAAGCAAGACGGTAATTTTCTTTTGCCTGGACAGGTAATTTTTTAGCTAAGTTAATATCACCACGTAATTCGTTATAAGTAGCAGAAAACCCTCCAGCCTTTACACCTTTGATTAAAGCATCTGCAGCCTCAATATTATTTTGTGACAAATATAATCGAGCTAAACGCTGTTGAGCAATATGTTGAATACCACTGTCATTACTGTTATCAACTATCCATTTTAATTGTAAAATCGCATTATCAACATCGTTAGCAATAACATTATCTTTAGCGATTAATAAAACAGCTAATGCCGCATATGGTGTACTTGAATAATCTACTTTTAAAGTTTCAGTAATTTTAACTTTATCTTTATTTGAAGATAAGACTTCACTATAGAGAACAGATGCCTGTTGCGCCTGATTTTGTTTGCTCTCAGTCCAGTATTTATATCCACCTAAGACTAAAACACCAATAACAATGCCTGCAATCAGTGAAGTTGCGTTATCCTTCCACCATTGTTTTATCGCCTGAACTTGTTCTTCTTCAGTATTATAAACGTCCACTTCGTTACTCCAAATAATAAAATAATTTTCGTGCAATAAACTTAACTGTTCTTCTTCAGGTAATCGGCAATTTTATCAAGCTCAATAACTTCCTGATCTTTCTTCTCTCGCAGATATTTTACCGTTACCACATTTTTTTCTAATTCATCATCGCCTAGTAAAAAAGCGATATTGGCACCACTTTTATCTGCTTTTTTCATTTGGCTTTTTATACTTCCGGCTCCACAATTTACCTGTAGTTTTAATCCAGGGACATCGTTGCGCCAACCTTCCGCTAATGGCATACCTTTTGATAAAGCATCATCGCCCACTAAAACGAGATAAACATCCAGCTTACTTTCGCGTTTAACTTCTTCGGGTATTTCTAAAAGCTCAATCAAGCGTTCAATCCCTA
>JAUVGM010000147.1 GCA_030593785.1 Gammaproteobacteria bacterium
AACTTACCGCGCGTGAAGAAGTTTTGATGGCATTGTAATTTAAAATTCTTCAATGTAGGTTGCTTCAAGGAGCACTGTAGAACCGCTACGCGTTTCATTCAGTACTTCTTCGCTAGCGCTCAGGTCGCGCGCGACGGAACCTACAAAAATGAATTGTTGGCTCCGCTGCGCTTGAGTCAACCTACCTTGTGCTCTTCGTGTGGCCCAGGCCAGTTTCTCAACCACTGGTTTCACCTTCTCCTTCGTGGTTATAATCACTTATATGAAAACACCTGGCAAACTCATTATTCGTGATCTTGGCTTACAAGATTACAAAACCATCTGGCAAGCAATGCAGGACTTCACGGCTAAACGTGATGAAACCACAGCAGATGAATTGTGGTGCCTTGAACATCCACCCGTTTTCACAATGGGACTTAATGGTAAAAAATCACATTTATTAAATATTCAAAATATACCAGTCATTGATATAGATCGAGGCGGTCAGGTTACCTACCATGGTCCTGGACAGCTGGTAATCTATACCTTAATTGATCTAAAACGGTTAAATATTGGTGTTAAAGATCTTGTGAACGCAATCGAACAATCAATCATTCAATTACTTGAAAAATATGGAATTAATGCCCAGGGAAAAGAAAATGCCCCGGGTGTCTATGTTAATAATGCGAAAATTGCGGCATTGGGTTTGCGCATTAAACGAAATAAAAGTTATCACGGTTTATCACTGAATATTAATATGGACTTAAGCCCCTTTGAACAAATAAATCCCTGTGGTTATGAGGGGCTGGCAGTGACTCAAATAAAAGAATTAAAACCCGAGCTTAATCTAAAACATATTAAAGCAGACTTAATCTCCCAATTAAGTCAACTTCTCGGCTACAATGAAGACTCCATTATTTATAAAGACCAATGATTGCTCTATATGTAATATAAATAACACTGTTTAAAAGATAATTAAATACTGACTCTAAAGTTAATGATTGAATATAACTATTATCCAGAAAATGATTTTATTTTAACGGTATGTTATGGGAAAACTAATTCGGAAGAACTTCATAACCTTATCGATAAGTTATTAACAATTGAACATGATACAGGTGGTATGCGTGGACTCATTATTTTATGCAAAGATAGTAAATTTAAAGGTGTGAAAGCAAGTGATATTATGAGTGCCGGTGAAAAAATGCGTCACGCCAAATTTAGAAAGGATGGTAAAAATGCTATTGTCGCTGAAACATTACTTGGATATGGATTATCACGTATGTATAAAGTTGCTACAGATATTATGAATCTGGACGAGCTAAATATTTACAAAGAAAATGGATTAGATGACGCAATTGAATGGTTAGAGGTAGGTTTATTAAAAAACCAAATCATGGAAGTAATAGAACGTTGCAGATATAGTGAATAAAACCAATAAAACTAAACACAAAACCTTTTATATCTAACGCCCTTCGTAAAGTATTTTCCAGCTATTATCTTTTTTAGTTAAGTACAACCGTTTATACATTTTACTACTAAAATTATTCGACTTGTAATCCTGACGTAATCGTACAACGGCAATTTCTTTTTTATCTGTTGGTTTTTTTGGATAAACAAGTACCGACATGTCGGAAAAATTCACTGACTGAAACGTTTTGTTGCGTGCAAGAAGACGTTTACGTACAGACCAGCTTTTTAAATTATGTGATGCAGACCAAAAGCTTTCACTATAATGTGATAAATATTTATTTACATTCATACTTTCCCAGTCAACACGCCAGTCTTCAACAGCCTGCAAAATAGTTTCTCGTTCTTTTTTCCATGTAACAGGATCTATCCATTCAACTTTATCCGTGATTACTACAGGTGTAAGGCCAGGTATAATTTCACTTTTAAGAGATTCAAGATCAATATTTGTTAACACTACACAGCCTTCACTATCTCGTGGCGGACGACTGTAATAGCCTTTATCAGTACCGTGTAGCCAAATACCATAACCCGTTTTGCCATTATGTTTATCCAGTTCGTTAGGATAATTTACCGGAAACGCTCCAACGCCATATTTTGAAGGTAAATTATCCGGACTGATCCATGAGGTGACAAAATAAACACCCTCGGGCGTACGTAAATCACCCTTCACAGATTTGTCTCCAACCAGTTTACCGGTTGTAATATAATAATCAGTCACTTCCTCAAATAAGTCACCCGACTCTTGTCGACTAAAGACATACATGCGGTTTGCCTTTTTATCAATCAACAATGCTTTTTTAACTGATTTACCTAATGCAAGAATCTGTCTGGGCAGGGTATTTCTTTTTTTAGTAGTTAATAATGCGCGTAGTCGAAGTTGTGCTTCTTCTCGTAAAAAATTTAATTGCTGCTTCTTATTATTATCCAGGTTTGGAATGAGCGAAGCTAATAATGTTGTTTGACCTAAATTATTGGTAGCTGCATATTTAGATAACAACATGTCACCTTTAAGCAAATACGCTAACTGAAAATCGGGAACTTTCTGAATAAGCTTTTCGATCTCATCTAATGCAAGCTCTAACTTACCGGACCTAAAATATAAAATAGCTTTTAAAAGTTCTGCCTCATGATCTTTTGGATAAGCACGCAATCTATTTTCAAGTTTATTGAAAACTGAAGAAAATTTTGGAGTGGTTGTAGATGTTGAATATTGATGTCCAATGCTCGATAACTTAGCAAGCTGGATATCTTCGGCAATCGATACCGACAGGCTCAAACTTAAACACAATAAAAGAGAAATGCGTTTTACTATCATAATTTATTAAAGACTCTTTTCACGAAAAATTCGCCAACCATCATTAGTATAGAGCAAGACCATTTGTTTTTTACTTGTGTCGCGAAAACTATTTGACCGATAAGACTGTTTGAAGTTCACAATAGCTTGTTTACCCGTATTTTTTTGCACCTCAAAATCTGATATGGCGACTTTAATCCAACGTGGTTTCTTCAGACGATATCGACGTGACTGTATCCAGCCATTAAGTGACATTCCATTCGAAGGCTTATATTGCTTGTGATAAAAAGATAAATACATATTCGCTGCTTGAGCGGACCATGCTGCTGACCAGGCCTGAAGAACAGTCTCTATTGTTTCTGTATTTTCAATTTTTTCAGCTAATATGCGTTCAACGTTTGCTCGTTTAATTTCACCAGAAAATTTAGATTCAGCTGCCGACGTAACGCTAGCAACAGGTTTAGTAATCGAGACAGGAGTAGTTACAGTCGTTTTTTCAACTTTCGATATTATGATAGGTTTGCGAGTTTGCCTATTTTTATTATAGGTAAGGGAAGCAATAGTAATATCTGAAGGCTTGAGCTCAATTTGTAATGCTTTGCTGTATGCTTCTCTTGCTAATGCAACATTAATGGCTGTGAGGCTTTCATATAAAACTCCGTAACCTTTATGTGCATACAGGCCTTTTTCTAAAATATGTTTTGCCTGCTTGGTATTCTTTTGTTTCAGATAAAGAGCAGCAAGATTGTTGTAAGCTTCTGGAAGTTGCGGATTTGATTCAATCAATGCGGTGTAAGCATATATCGCTTGTTTAATTTCACCTTTCTGTGCCAGGCTCTGCGCTTGGGCAAACTTTGTAGCCAAATCAGTATCGGTAGCAGAAAAACTAATATTTGAAAAAATGGACAAGAAAACAACTACGAAAAGACTTTGACGGAACATGTGTCGCAACATCTGTAATACCCTGACTAATTATAAAGAATAATTTCCAATGATTATAACAACCTATATAAAAGGTACAAATCGAAATTAGTCAGTCAATTCCTGTTGTTACTTCAATTTGTGATATTCCAGGCGTTCCATCAAATAACACAGGCAATCCTGTCGAATAATCTGCTCATCCAGGGTTAACATGGATGGCATTAATGGCACTGAAAAGCGTAAAACACCCTTTTCACAGGAAAAATATTGCTCGGCCACATCTTCCCCATCTTCATTAATCACTTGTAAACAGGCCTCATTATCACAGTTGCTATGCGCCAAAATCGTACCTGCTGATAATTCCTGAAAATTTAATCGATCCATATTGCCAATAAAATTGAGTTTTGCTGACGGTTTTTCTATCCCAAAATCAATCTCTTTTGACACTTTAACTGTCGCAACGGTATGAAAAATATCAATATCATGTTCAGCAACTTCATGCGTTGGAAAATCCTGTAAGTGCAGGCAAGCATTAAGAAATTCTTTCGCATGTTCTTTGCCCTGCAAGTCCTCCGCTTTGCCACATTCAACCGTGGTTGCAGGACACAATTCTGATAAAGCGAGCGATAAAACACTGTCCGGTCGTCTGAAATAAACCACGGTTCTGCTAAATAAAGTTGCGAGGTGTAAAAAGGGTGAATCCAGTTCATTGATACAGGCGTAATGCGGATTAATACCCGTATTATTATGAATATCTACTGCTGCGAATAAAGAAACAGAAGCAACAATATCTATCACTTCAGCGGCCATTTTACCTTCTGCAGTATTGTTATTTTTCTTCCAGATTCGATTATAGTCTTGCTGGCCATCCAGTACCCGAAGCCCCTCTGCTGCTGCTGCAACATTACCAATAAAAAGGTATAAACTTCGAGGCAAGTTTCCTTCTTCATAATTTAACAATACCTCTCGAGCCGCATCCCACCCGGTTGTCTCATTACCGTGTAACAACACGGAAATAAACAACACATCTTTGCGCTGGCCTTGTAATCGAATTAAAGTTGGCCCCGAAAGATGTTCATGTAAATTACTCGCTTTAACCTGCAACAAACCTTCCGGCATTTCATCAAGAATCGTTAACGCCAGAGTTTGATCATCAACTTTTTGATGATGCCAGCGATGCACCGGCACACCACTATTTTGATTTTTAATATACGCTTTAGTTAATGCTGTCATATCTCTGCCATGTTTTTTAACAAATGCACGTTGCCATGCGGTTCCATTTTGTCCTGACTTCACTCTGTCATGAATAATACCCAAATATTTATCACTGTCTTCAATTGAGATACCTAATGTTGTTAATCCCTGATGAGCTAAAGGCAATAATTTTTTAAGGATTAAATCACGAGCATTAATATCTTCATCATTGATCCATCGTTGTGAACTTCGTAATCCAAATCGGGCCGCAGCATAAAAGTTATCACGAGTAGAACTATGTGGAATTTGATTTTCTATCGGTTCATCAAGTTCAGCTAATGCTGTGACTGCACCATAATAAAATGCAGCATTGGCAATGGCATCTTGCGTAGTTGGTCCGGCAGGTACAACACGTTGTTCAATTCGCATGTGCGGCAGACCAGAATCATCAAAACCAATTAATGGTCTGTTCCAGCGCCAAATGGTGCCATTGTGTAAACGTAAATGCGGTAAGGGTTCTTTACTGTCGATATCAACAGGTAATAAAACAGGATAGTGTTCAAGATTTTCTTTAAAACATTCAAACAGTGACTCACGAATATAAGTATCACCAAAAGTAACTCGTCTTATGGGACCAAAAGCAGCACCATCATAACCACCCACAGTAACGGCCTGTTCAAAAACGGGAATGCGCGTTTCATCCCAAAGATCTTTGCCAAACAAATACGGTGAGTTTGCACTTAAAGCGAGTAACGGTCCGGTGATAGCAATACTGGCATTAAAAAGACGTACAGCATTATCCAGGTTAACCTGAAGATGAATCTGGAATGATGTTGCCGCGGCTTCCATCATAACATCACGATGTGTCACCTTAAGATGTTCAACACCATTAATATCAAAAACCAGCGGTTTACCTTTACGTTGATGTAACACTTCACGGTTTAATGCGCGGTAGCGTTTCATTTTAGACATGTTGGCAAGATGCAACACATCATTATCTAATGTTGGCAATATACCAACCATGACAATATCACTGTGTAAGTCTTTTGCTGTCTTTTTACATTCTTTCCATGTTTGATTGAGTTCGCGTTGCATCTGCGTTAAAACATCGCCTGTTAAATCGCAGGGTGTACTGTTCAATTCAACATTAAAATTTGCAAGTTCCGGGCTAGCAAGAGGACTGTTTAATTTTTCCAGAAAGGCTTCATTTATTGGGGCAGGATAAAGCTGTTCATCAACAAGCCATGATTCAATTTCAAACCCGGCACGATTAGAAATAGAAGAAAACTTTTTTTCTTTAAACCATGATTCAAGTAATACTGTTTCTTCTTTTAATGCTTTTTTAAAACGGTCAAAATCT